>CP004391.1:600000-900000 GCA_000973525.1 Pasteurella multocida subsp. multocida OH4807
CTGTACGAATTTTTACATCATGGAAGGTGAGCTGTTGAAAATTTGTTGGTTGATGAAATAATGACTCAATATCTAAATGTAAGGCGACCTTCTCAGCTAAAATAGACCGCTCTTTAGGATCTTGCCATGTCACGTTGGCTAAAGTCATAACAGGCTGAGGGAAAAGTGCCATGGAAATATGATGAGCAGTAATATGATTGTCGTGTAACCGCTGAGTCAACTCTTGTTCAACACGATTCATCTGCCAAAAAAAGAGGACGAAAATCGCCACAATCAAGGCTACAAAGCCCAGTGCGATTTTCTTCCACATGTTATTTATCCTCGTCAATACGGCTTGCAACCGCACTTTGTTGGTTTTTATATTTTGCGTTTTTACGGCTACTGTAAGGACGTGCCGCTGTGCCACTTAAAATTTCAAAGCTGAGTGCTCCAATCACCATATTCGGACGTAATGCTAAAGGTAATTTTCCTGAGTTAAAAAATTCCAAGACAATTTTACCCTCCCAACCCGGGTCGATACGATGAGCAGTCACATGCACCATTAACCCTAAACGTGCGAGTGAGGAACGACCATCAAGCCAACCGATAATATTAGCCGGCAATTTTACTGACTCTAATGTTGTTGCTAAAGCTAATTCACCGGGATGTAAAAAAAATGCGTCTTTATCATCAATCAAGATTTCTTCACTCATGACAGACTCGAGCTGTGCAGAGACTTCTTCTTTCGGACCACTTAAATCAATATATGGCGCAGAATGTTCACGAAAAACACGGAACGAATTTCCCAAGCGCACATCAATTGTCGCCCCATTAATTTTGTCATTACTTGGACGAGGAGTAAGCGCAATAATGCCATCATCTAAATAACGCTCAATATCGGTATCACATAATCTCATTATAGGCTCCTTTTCTGTAAATTAACGTTTTCCTAAAAGCTGTCGAATTTGCGCTTTTAACATATTAATTGCGATACGGTTTTTGCCACCTCGTGGAATCACGATATCCGCATACTGTTTTGATGGTTCAATGAATTGTAAAAACATGGGACGCACTGTTTTGCGATATTGTTCTACAACAGACTCTAAACTACGACCTCGTTCTTTCATATCACGCTGTAAACGACGAATAAAACAAATATCTAGCGGCGCATCAACAAACACAGAAACACTGACTTCATCACGTAATTTTTCATCGGTAAGTAGCAAAATACCTTCTAAAATGATCACTTTTTTAGGTTCAAAATGGATAACTTCCCCCGTTCGGGTATGTTCAACGTAGCTATAAACAGGAATATCAACAGGTTGGCCAGATTTGAGGGTTTTGAGGTGTTCAATTAATAAATTGCGATCCATTGAATTGGGGTGGTCATAGTTGGTCTTAATTCGCTCTTCCATGTCCAAATGGCTCTGATCTTTATAATAGGAATCTTCCGAAATAATACCAATTTCTTCACAGCCTAACTCATCACAAAGTTCTCGGTGAACCGTTGAAGCGATCAAACTTTTCCCCGAGGCAGAAGCGCCAGCGATTGCGATAATAATACAGGATTGATTCGGTGAGTTTAACATAATAAATAACCTAAAAGAGCTGTTGATTTGAACGTTAAATTATAAAGAAAAAAATACCATTTTAATAGCGACAATTAAAAAGCTAACACCAGAAAGCGAGGTTTTTCACCATTTATTCGGCTTTAAAATAAAGAATCTCTATTTTGTGATAGCTCTCACGGTATTCGCCTCTGGTTTAAGGTAGGATGATTCCCTAACACACAATACATATTGTGCTGATTCATTTTATCTACAACTAAGAGGTATTCAGTATGAAATACAAAACACTTTCTCTCGCTATTTCAACCGCACTTTTAACTGCTGGACTCATGACATCACAAGCAATCGCAAAAGGACGCCTCGTTGTTTATTGTAGTGCGACAAACGAAATGTGTGAGGCCGAAATTAAAGCATTTGGTGAAAAACACGATGTAAAAACATCTTTTATTCGCAATGGTTCGGGCAGTACTTTCGCCAAAATTGAAGCAGAAAAAAATAATCCTCAAGCAGACGTCTGGTACGGCGGAACCTTCGATCCACAATCACAAGCCGGCGAACTCGGTCTATTACAAGCTTATCGCTCACCAAATGTCGATCAAATTGTGCCACGTTTCCAAGATCCTGCTAAAATAAAAGGCAACTATACCTCAGCAATTTATATGGGTATTTTAGGTTTCGGCGTAAATACTGAACGTTTGAAAAAGCTTGGTATTAATGATGTACCAAAATGTTGGAAAGATCTGACTGATCCACGCTTGAAAAATGAAATTCAAATTGCAGACCCACAAAGTTCTGGTACCGCCTATACTGCGATCGCCACCTTTGTTCAACTTTGGGGAGAAGATGCTGCGTTTGATTATTTCAAACAATTACATCCAAACATTTCTCAATACACCAAATCAGGTATCACTCCATCCAATAACACAGCCCGTGGAGAAACAACAATTGGTATCGGCTTCCTACATGATTATGCGCTACAAAAACAACAAGGCGCCCCAATTGAAATGATTGTCCCTTGTGAAGGCACTGGTTATGAACTCGGTGGCGTAAGTATCTTAAAAGGTGCGCGCAACCTAGACAATGCAAAACTTTTTGTTGACTGGGTGTTATCAAAAGAAGGTCAAGAGCTTGCATGGCAAAAAGGAAACAGTTTACAAATTTTAACGAATACCACTGCGCAACAATCGCCAACCGCATTTGACCCAACAACGTTAAACCTTATCAACTATGATTTTGAAAAATATGGTGCGGCTGAAGAACGTAAACGTTTGATCAGCAAATGGGTTGAGAGCATTAAGTTATCAAAATAATTCAGGTTGAAGAGGGCATCTTATGAAATTAACTCACATTGCCCTATCTACTATGTTACTGGCGGGCGTTACTGCCAGTAACATGGCGATAGCAGAAGGCAGATTAGTTGTTTATTGTAGTGCACAAAATATTGTGTGTGAAAAAGCGGTACAAGGCTTTGCACAAAAATATGATGTCAAAACGTCTTTTATTCGCAATAGTTCTGGCAGTACCCTTGCTAAAATCGAAGCAGAAAAAAATAATCCTCAAGCAGATGTCTGGTATGGTGGACCATTCGATACCCATCTTCAAGCAATTGAACTAGGATTATTGACCCCTTATACGTCACCTAAACTCACAGAAGTGATGCCTCAATTCCAAAAACTCGGCAATGGTTATAGCTCTATTGTTTATATGGGTGTATTAGGTTTTGGGGTGAATACAGAGCGGTTGAAAAAACTTGGCATTCAAGATGTGCCTAAATGCTGGAACGATTTACTTGATCCTCGTTTGAAAAATGAGATTCAAATTGCGGATCCACAAAGCTCAGGTACAGCCTACACGGCGATTGCTACTTTTGTGCAACTTTGGGGAGAAGAGAAAGCATTTGATTACTTAAAAAAATTAGATGCGCATATTTCACAATACCCGAAAGCAGGGACCGCCCCATCACGTAATACGGCACGTGCAGAAACAACCGTTGGCATTGGTTTCCTACAAAACTACTCTTTTGAAAAAGAAAATGGCGCCCCAATTGAACTGGTTGTGCCCTGTGAAGGAACAGGCTATGAGCTTGGTGGAATCAGTGTCATCAAAAATGCACGTAACTTAAAGAATGCCGAGCTTTTTGCGGATTGGGTCATGTCTAAAGAAGCTCAAGAGCTGTCTTGGAAAGAAGCACAATCTCACCACGTACCAACTAACGTGAATGCCGAACCGTCGCCTTATGCCCTGAACCCAAAAGAGCTTAATTTAATTAATTATGATTTTGATAAATTTGGTTCCAATGAAATACGTAGTCGTCTTATTGGTAAATGGGTTGATAAAATTAAACTCAATAAATAGCGAGGAGCAAGCATGAAACACATCAAAACATCCTTGATTTCAACCGCACTTTTACTGGGTGGAACACTCGCCTCTTACAACGCGTTAGCAGAAGGACGTTTAACCGTTTATTGTAGTGCGCAAAATACAATGTGCGAACAAGAAGTCGAAGCATTTGGTAAAAAATATAATGTGAATGTAAGCCATATCCGTGCAGGCACAGGCAGTATTCTTGCACGTATTGATGCAGAAAAATCTAACCCACAGGGCGATGTTTGGTACGGTGGGACATTAGATCCCCACTCTCAAGCAGGAGAAATGGGGCTACTTACCCCTTATAAATCACCTAATCTGCAATATATCCCTGATGAACTGAAAGATCCCGCTAAAATGAAAGGCAACTATACGTCTGCCATTTATTTAGGCGTCCTTGGTTTTGGTGTCAATACGGAACGATTAACAAAATTAGGTATTCCTGTTCCGAAATGCTGGAAGGATCTGACAGATCCTCGTCTCAAAAATGAGATTCAATCTGCAGACCCACAAAGTTCTGGTACAGCGTATACTGCGCTTGCAACCTTTATTCAACTCTGGGGTGAAGACAAGGCGTTTGACTATTTAAAAGCATTACATCAAAACGTCTCACAATATACCAAATCAGGCAATACGGCAACACGTAATACCGCAAGAGGTGAAGCATCAATTGGGATTGGCTTCTTACATGAGCATTCCATTGAAAAAGAAAAAGGCGCACCAGTAGAATTAGTCGTTCCATGCGAAGGGACAGGCTATGAAATTGGTGGCGTGAGTATTATCAAAGGTGCTCGAAACCTTGACAATGCCAAACACTTCGTAGATTGGGCATTATCGAAAGAAGCACAAGAATTGTCTTGGCAAAAAGGGGAAACTCACCAAATACTCACCAACAGCGAAGCAAAACAGTCACCTTATTCTCTTGATTTCAAATCCATTAATTTAATTGATTATGATTTCGATAAATATGGTGCTGCCGATGAGCGTAAACGCTTGATTAAAAAATGGGTAGATGACGTGAAATTAGCAAAATAGTTGATTGACATAATCAAGTCATCAACCTAATGCAATGTTTTTCATCATAAAACACGTTTCTCTATCTAACTATTTGGTAATATATTCAATATCATTTTGATAATGTTATCATTCAATCGTGTGGTTTACACGATTGAATGATGTCTTCCTGCTTAATTAGAGGTTTTTTATGGAGCAGAAAAAACTATTTTCGTTTCATTCTCCTGTGCTTTGGGTGTTACTCGCATTACTTGGTTTTGCGCTACTCCCATCAAAAGCATTAGATTATGGTCTTTGGGATTCCACTTCCGATGAATTAATCGAAGCGATGGGGTGGTATAACATTAACTTAAGTTGGGCATGGTTCTTACCTATGCTCGCTTTTCCTTTCCTCACGTTTTTTGCACCTCAATCCACGACACAGCGTGCGAAAATAGAGTTAGGGCTGATTGCCACGATTTTCTTATTTGTTTTCGTTTCCGCTACTGTAGCGAAATACAGTATGGGCTATTCAGTTATTGTGCTGATGATCGCTCTCTTAGCCTTAGCCACTAATGCCTTAGCACAATTAAAGATTATGCAAGGTGATAAATTTGTCATCGCGTCCCTCATTGCTATCGTGATGACTATTTTCTTCTTTATCGTCTACCCGACCTTTGCGATCTTACTCTCCATGTTCTTTAATAATGGCGAATTTGCTCCGCAGCAAGTCGTTGATATTGTGCAACAACCTTACGTATTACGAGTTGTCAGTAATTCTCTCGCTGTCTCTTCTGTAGTCGGCATACTTTCCACCATCTTTGGTTTGGCTTTTGCACTGTATACAACGCGGATTGCTAAACGCACCGCATTTATCGGTAAAATCTTCTCAATCTTACCTATTGTTACTCCACCTTTCGTTGTCGGCTTAGGGGTAACCTTGATGCTTGGACGTTCAGGCTATGTAACCGCTTTCTTAGTCGAATATTTAGGTTTCAGTAGTAACTGGTTATATGGTTTCACAGGTATTGTCATTGCACATACTTTAGCTTTAACACCAATGTCATTTATGATTCTTGAAGGCGCACTCAAGTCGATTCACCCGTCTATCGAAGAAGCGGCTTATACCTTGCGTTCAAATCGTTACCAAGCTTTTTTCCATATTATTTTCCCACTGCTAAAACCGGCTCTCGCCAACTCGTTCTTAGTCGTCGTGATCCAATCGCTTGCTGACTTCAGTACCCCACTCGTCTTGGGCGGAAGCTTTGACGTGATTGCAACACAGATTTACTTCTATATCGCGGGTTCACAACTCGATTACGCATCAGCCAGTACCTTAGGGACAATTCTATTAATGTTCTCTTTAGCGATTTTCGTCATCCAATATCTCTGGATCGGTAAACGCTCTTACGTGACGGTATCAGGTAAATCTTATCGTGGTGACGTTCAAGAACTTCCGAATGGCTTAAAAGGACTCATCGTGTTCTTCCTCGGCTTCTGGACACTCTTTAACATCGTACTTTACGGCAGTATTTTCTATGGTAGCTTCACCGTAAACTGGGGAGTTGATTACACCCTAACCCTAAAAAATTACGAAATCTTATTTGGACAAGGATTTAGCGATGGAGCGTGGCCATCCTTAATTCAAACGGTGATCTTTGCGGCAAGTGCGGCACCAGTGACTGCGCTATTTGGTTTACTGATTGCTTACATCACTGTACGTCGTGAATTTAAAGGTAAGAAAACCCTAGAATTTTTAACACTACTTTGTTTCGCTGTGCCAGGTACAGTGGCGGGGGTATCCTATATCATCGCATTTAACAGTGCGCCAATTTATTTAACGGGTACTGCGATGATTATTATCCTCTCCATGGTGATGCGGAATATGCCTGTTGGAATGCGTGCCGCTATAGCGGGATTAGGACAATTAGATAAATCCCTTGATGAAGCTTCGCTCTCTTTAAAAGGAAGCTCTTTCAAAACGATTTGGTATATTGTGTTCCCATTACTAAAACCTGCATTATTATCTGCGCTTGTCACCAGCTTCGTCCGCTCAATGACAACGGTCAGCGCAATTATCTTCTTAGTTACCGCCGATACGCGTGTTGCAACCTCTTATATTTTGAACCGAGTAGAAGATGGCGAATATGGTATTGCAATTGCTTATGGCTCAATCCTCATCGTTGTCATGATGGCAATCATTTTGTTCTTTGACTGGATTGTAGGTGACACACGTATTTCACGCTCTAAAGCGAAAAAAATGAATTAATTGATAGGTAGTAAAATATGAATAACCATGATTTCTTAGTATTAAAAAATATCACAAAAGCTTTCGGTAAAGCGGTTGTCATTGATAATTTAAACTTAAATATCAAACGTGGCACCATGGTGACATTATTAGGACCATCAGGCTGTGGTAAAACCACCGTGTTACGCTTAGTAGCAGGTTTAGAAAGTCCGACTTCTGGACAAATCTTTATTGATGGTGAAGATGTCACAAAATCATCTATCCAAAATCGTGATATTTGCATTGTCTTCCAGTCTTATGCCTTATTTCCACATATGTCAATTGGCGATAACGTTGGCTATGGTTTGAAAATGCAAGGTGTTAGTAAAGAAGAACGCCAACAACGAGTCAAAGAAGCATTAGAGTTAGTTGATCTCGCGGGATTTGAAGATCGCTACGTGGATCAAATTTCAGGAGGACAACAACAACGTGTTGCCCTTGCTCGTGCGCTCGTCCTCAAGCCGAAAGTCCTGCTTTTTGACGAACCATTGAGTAACCTTGATGCGAATTTACGTCGTTCTATGCGAGAGAAAATTCGTGAATTACAGCAACGCTTAGGTATTACCTCCCTCTATGTCACACACGACCAAACAGAAGCCTTTGCAGTGTCTGATGAAGTTATCGTTATGCATAAAGGTAAAATTATGCAAAAAGCCCCAGCTAAGGAATTATACTTACGTCCTAATTCCCTATTTTTAGCTAACTTTATGGGGGAATCTAGTATTTTTAATGGTTCTGTACAACAGAATCACGTCACCGTGAATGGTTACCAATTTACTTTACCAACCGCACAACAGTTTGGTTTAGCAGATGGTCCATGTCTGGTGGGAGTTCGCCCAGAGGCTATCACATTGAAACAAACTGGTGAAGAAGCACAACGTTGTGATATTAAAAGTGCGGTTTACATGGGTAATCACTGGGAGATTGTGGCAAATTGGGGAGGGAAAGATCTCTTGATTAATACTAACCCAGAGCAATTTAATCCTGACCAAAAAGAAGCGTACGTTCATCTATCTGAACATGGCGTATTTTTATTGAAGCCAGAATAATGTTGAGAAAAATAAAAAAGGCAGATGTATTCTGCCTTTTTTATTGGATTTGCAGAAATGGGGACTATGCTCTGACAGAATACACTTTAAATTTATTCGTCTTCGCTAATACCTGATGTGAGCCGAAATGGCGATCTAATAAATCGGGATAAGGCAAAAATGCATTTGCTACAATACGCAGCTCCCCACCTTGCACTAAGTGCCATTTTGCCTGACTAATTAACGCCTCAACTGCGCGATAAGCGGTATCAATCCCATCATGAAAAGGAGGATTTGAAATGATCAAATCGAATTTCCCTTCAATATGTGAAAACACATCACTTGCAACGACCTCACCTGTCAATTGATTTTCATGTAACGTGCGCTGTGCTGAGGCTAACGCCATGGCATGAATATCACTCATCGTTAATGTCACGTTAGGAGACCGTTGCTTAATATAAACGCCAATCACTCCAGCCCCACAACCAATATCTAACACCTTACCACGAAGAGTTTGATCAAGCGTAGAAAGTAACAAGTTTGTCCCAACATCCAATTCCTGTGCACTGAATACACCAGGCAAACTATAAATTTTTAATCCATTTAACTGAGGGTGCAAATAAGTTTTCCAATAGGAATCTAACGAAAAGTGCGGTTGTTTTTTTAAACAAAAATGATATAACCCACAACGACGAGCAGAATCAATTTTTGCAATATCCCCATAATACGACAACATGTTTTCTACAGAACGCACGCCACAACGATTTTCACCAATGATCAGTACTTCTTGCTCAATCGGGGCATTCGCCAACAGCTGCATTAATTGGAACTGCACTTCTTGTTTATTTTTAGTCCAATAAAAAACGAGCAATTCTGCATTTTTCTTCGTTTCTATACCAAAGTCAACGCCACGATTATTTTGTGCATAGTCAAAATATGCACTCCATACTTGTACTGACTTGGCTGGGATCTGCGCTGGAAAATCATCACTGATTCCTCCCGCAAAAAGCACTGACTTATTATCAAAAAATGAGAGATGGCGTTGTAGCACTTGGCTTTCAAGAGAAATCACGCTGTTAATCCTGTCCGTTATTCGTTAAAATTAAAGGCATTATAAAGGAAAATCCTATCGCAATGAAGAAATAGCATGAATAGACGAGATCTTCTATTACAAGAAATGGGCATGACACAGTGGCAGTTGCAGCACCCCGAACGTTTAAAGGGCGTGGTCAACATCCATGTTGCTGCCCCTATTCGTCTCATCATCATCACAGACTCTGCAATCAAACAAGATACATTGCTCCAAGATGTGTTACGTAGTTTAATGCTAGAAGAACAACATTATTTATTGATCAATTTTCAACAAACAGCACATCTGAATATCACACATCCCCTGTATTATTGGCTACTGAGCAATCAAACAAAAATCATTGAGCACACACTCCCTTTATGCCAGTCTGCTGAGGCAATTTGGCAATCACCAGATTGGTCTCAATTTAAACAAAATCACCATGCCAAACGCCAACTTTGGCAACAAATCCAAGCGAGCAATTATGCAAGTCAGTCCAATTACTGAATCCGATTTTGAATCGCTTTTCGCTATCGAACAAGCCGCTCATGTAATACCTTGGTCAAGAGGCACTTTCTTAAATAATCAAGGTGAACGCTATCTTAATCTTAAATTAGTTCACCAACAACGCCCTGTTGCATTTGCCATTTGTCACACAGTTTTAGATGAGGCTACCTTATTTAATCTAGCAGTAGATCCGCATTTCCAAGGGCAAGGTTTTGGTAAATATTTACTGAATGCGTTAATGAATCAATTAAAAGAACAAGGGATAATCACCTTATGGTTAGAAGTGAGAGCATCCAATACTGTCGCATATAAATTATATCAACAGCTTGGATTTAATGAGGTAGACATACGTAAAAACTATTATCCCTTACCTAATGGTACACGCGAGCATGCTATTGTCATGGCTCATTATCTTTAGTCCATTGTAGTAGAGAAAACGTACTACGAGGAAAGCTGTGTAATCATCAACTTGAACCACGCCCTTGTTCGTTCATTAATCTCATTTAATAACGTTTCATCCCATTCTTGCTGTGCGAGTATTCGTTGCCAGTAAATATCCCCTGTTACATAATCATCTGTTTGCCCAAGTTTATGTAACATCATCAAAACTCGCTGAAAATCGACCGCACTATCTTCTTCGATAGTCTTCAAGTAACTTTTAATATTCACCGTAGGAACAAGTTGTAAATCGTGATAACTCTGTACATAACTTTCCGCATAAACACAGAGTTGCGCAAATGCTTGTTCTCTTATACTCAGTTCATGATTTGACTCTAATGGTTTAAATGTTTTCTGTCCTTCTTTGCTATAATAAATGGGAGGTTTACACACTTCTGAGTCAGACAAGACACATTGAACTAAATAATAAATCCATGCTTCAATCACGTGTTTATCTTTAATACTTCCGACTCGCCAACTAACACGGCGATTATCATAAAGTTGTCCAATTTGTCCCGTTAAACGTACATGACCTAGACTGGTTGGTAACGCTAAATCAACAGATAAAATTTGCTCATCTTGTGACACGTAATCTGCAATCGTATTTCTTAATGCTTGAATACTTTCTTTTTGTTGTTGTGCATAAATTTGCGCAAACTCACCGCGTGGTAAAATCCCCTTCACTTTTAATTGAGCAAAAAATGTCTCAATCTCTTCACCTGAACAATAGATTAATTGATCATTAATGAGGTATTGAGTCAAATTATCCAAAGTAAAGTTTTCGCTTTCTGGGATACTTGTTTCCTGTTCTGTGAAAGATACCCCTAAACGACGTTTAAAGAAGAACGCGACAGGATGTTGTACAAATGCAATGAAGTCTGACAAAGCGATCTCACGATCCTCATCAAAAAATGGTTGCGCAATGGGTTGGACAAAGTTGTCATACGCTTGCCTTTTCTGCAATGCGGCTAAAGGTAACCATTGTTTTGCAAAAGAGCGGTAAGCCCCCTGAAAATTATCAGAGCTAAATGCCGTCATTGGATGCTGCTTAACTAACCTTTCACGCCAGTCTATGCCATTATCTTTGGGTAATTTATCAACTAAATAATCTAATAACTGGCTGACTAAAACGGAAGGTTCTTTTATTTGGTTATCAATAATAGAACGCCCAACAAAACTGACATAAAAATATTCTTGTGCTGAAAGCAGCGCTTCAAGGAATAAATAACAATCATCATCACGGCGAAAGCGATCGCCTTTACGACGATCATATTGCATTAAATCAAAACTATTCGGGATTTGTTGACGTGGATATTCACCATCATTCATCCCTAATAAACAAACTACTTTGAATGGAATAGAACGCATTGGTAATAACGTACAAAAATTTACTTTGCCAGCTAAAAAACGCATCGTATTCGGATGCTCCGCTAAAGCAGAGCGTAATACTTCTGCCAATACCTCACTTGTCAAAACCTGTTCAAAATTCGTTTTTTTTATGCTCTCAATAACCTCCTCAATCACCTCTTGCAGATAAAGTAAAAGAGAGGCATTATTTTCATCGAGGAAGAAAAAGTCAGTTAAACATGCCGTTAATCGCACATGCCATTGTTCAATTGTCTGAGGCAGCTGCAAATCTTGATGCCATTGAGATAAAGTCGCTAAAAATTCCGCTAATCGCCCAGTTAGCTCCCCCTGTAAGCCGTAACTGCTATCAAAAGCCAAACTCTCTTGCCAGATACCATGCTCTTCTCTCATGGCATACCCCAATAACATACGCTCTAACCCTGCCTGCCAAGCATTGTAATTAGGCTGTGTTTGCCCAGATTCCTGTTTATCTAAACCAAACCGAATACCAGAATGCGTCACCCAATGACGAATCTGCGCTAAATCGACCAGTTCAATTTCAAATTTGGCACGAATCGCGGGAATATCTAATAAAGCAAGAACCTCTTCTGCGCTGAATTGATTTTCATTGAGTGTCAATAAACGCAGGAAACTTGCAATTAACACATCTTGTTCAGATAAAGTCGTATCAGAAATAGAAAACGGAATTGCCGTTTGTACATTCTGGCTTTGTTGACCAAATACTGCTTGAATATAAGGCGTATATTTATCGATATCTACGACCATCACAACGATTTCTTTAGGGGTTAAATCTGAATCCTGCTGAAATAAATGCAGTAAATAGTCATGTAATACCTCAACTTCACGCATTAGGCTATGACAAGAATGGAAAGTCAATGTGCGGTCATTTTCAATAAAATTAAGTGCACGCTGCCCATCTAAATGAAGAATACGCGATTGAACCTGTGACAATAGATGTGGTTCAGATAATGTCGTATACACATCAATGCTCTGTACATTATCACGTTGTTCTAATTCTGTAAGTAAATATAAAAAATCACGTCCAAGCTTTCCCCAATTTGATAATAAAGGATGCCCAATGAGAAACTCATCATGTTCATTATTCTGCTCAGCAGACTCAAGGACTTGTTTGGTCAATACTGGAGTAACGCGATGTGAAAAATAAGATGTCCGTTGTAATGAACTTAACTTACGAATAAACCGTGTATCAATAAGATCTCCCCAGTATTCGCGACAACCATTTGTAAAAAAGAAATGCACGTCACAATGTAAACTCATCGCATAGAGTGTTTCCAAATACCCTTTGGGTAACGCTGAAATCCCAAAGACAAATAAACGAGAGGGGAGTTTCACCCCATTCCCCTGCCGCAAATGCATTAAAAACTGCTCTTGTAAATTCGCACGATGAATAGGCATTTCAAGATGGGTATGAGACTGAATATCAGCAACTAAAGCACGCCATAATACCCCTTGCCAACGAATATCTTGAGTAAGTTGCTGAAAAAATGCTTCATTTGCAAACAAAGACGGGGAACGAAATAATGCGCTCACTTCTGCATCACGATCTGCTTCCCAAGATGAAATCCACTCAGGACGATATACTAAGTATTGGTCAAATAAATCTGCAATTTTATGAGCTAATTGATAAAGTTTTTGCTGCTCAGACTGAACAGAAGATGCTAAATAATAGCGTAGCGCGTGAAATTCAGGTTGTTGTAAATAGGTTGGAATCAAGCGCATTAACCGCCATGTCATAGAAACTTTATTAAAGTGCGTCTGCGATTCGACATTCGGCAAATTTTCTGCATACTGCTGCCAAATAAAACTCGCTGGCATTGGAAATTCAATATTACTTGCAATCCCTTTTTTTTCCGCGATTTTCCACTGTAGCCACTGAGCCATACCAGGGCTTTGTACTAAAACCACTTCAGATTGAAATGGATCATCAAGCTTGTTTTCCATTAAGCTTAATAAAATATTTTTTTGTACATCAAGATCATTTGAATAGTAAATGGTAAACACAGGACGCCTTATTTCAATCCAGTTATCGATTTTGTTATTCTTCCGTACTTTATGCCCTCTCGCAACCCTTTTACAAACTTATTTCTGTGAAATGAGAACGAACCTTCACCTTTTCTGATTGACACTGAACTTGAAACGTTATGTCATTTTGAACAACTTCCACCTCACAAGCCAAACCTAAAAATTGCCGTTGCTTCTGATTAATTGCAATTTGCATCGCTTGAAAAGTATGGTAAATATGTAAGGCAGAGTGACGCTGATGAGCTAACCACTTGTTTACGGATAAAAACACAACGCTAAATAACGCTAACACCATCAACAGTGACAAAAATGTCATCCCTCTATAATGGGTTAAAATCATGCCAACTTTTCTCCATGACTTGCCAACGACTCAAATGTTGTAGCCAATATTCAACGGTAGATTTATGATAAGTTATCTTTACTGAGGAATCGACGGTCAATGTCCCTGCGGTAATCACAGTCCCCATGATTTTTCCTTTCCCCCTGATATGTAAATCGCCTTCGGCAATGATGACAACATGTTTATTTCCTTCTATGTCCCATGTATTGTTCTGTGCAGTCAACCAATATAAATCAGGAGACGTTGAGTCAACACGATGAAATTGCTGACGAAACGTATCGATATTATGACGATGAATAAAATGATCAAATTTTTGTTCATTTACCGCTGAACGAGGGTGATACTTAAATAAAAATGAACGATAGCACCACACATATTGACTATTTTCGTGAAGTTCAGAAAGGGAAAAACGAAATCGGTGACTTTTTTTATCGGACAGTAAAGGCAACGTATCACATACTCTGTTTTTCTGTAGCTGGCTCAATTGCTGTAATGACCAAGATTGCTTTACATAAGATGAATACTGGTGAGCTTGTAATGAATACAATTGCAATAACGTCTCATTAAAGAGAAGAAAAACCGTTAATACACTACTCAACACTAACAACGTTGTTAATGTCACAATACCTCTCTGTACTGTCATTTTTCACCTGAATTAAGCAGAGGTACTACAGCAGACACCTCATAAGTCATTATAGGTGATTTTTTTAATGCTCCTGCTAAATACACTTCAACACCTTGCTTTTCTGCAAGCCAATTAAAACGTAAAGCGTGAATGTGGTATACCGTTTTGTCCAACAAATCAACCCAACCGCCTTTCTCACATGCATGCTTTTGTAAGTAACTCGAACATTCAGACGAAGAACAACGAGAATTGACGCCATTCTTATACGTGAGTCGTGTTTCAATCATACCTGCATTTAAACGATAGCCAAACAATTCTCGCTCAATATGCTGCGTATTATTATGCTCCTTACTCACACAACTGCGCCCCTTAAATTTTTCTCCAACACATCCATTCATATCCAAGTCATAGAAAAATAGTGCACAGTTAAATTGATTTTGTTTACCTAATGTAAAAAGCTGCAAGCTATGACCATCATCGGCTTCAAACAAATGTAAATTCGTCTTTTCAGTTTTCTCCGAAAAAGCACGAAACCCTGCTCTTCTGAGATCTTTTGCGATTAATTGCATCACATGTTGCAACTCAAACTGCAACTGCAAACGTAACAAGAGCGTTTTATTTTGGTACTGACTCTGGCTATAAAAAGAAACCAAAGTGAAGAGCAATAAAGAAGATAAAGACAAAGATAAAAGCAAACTCATCAGGGTATAGCCTTGATATCTCATATTAGTACCTCGTTGCTGTCTCACAAGCACTGAGAGATTGGTGTTTTTTTAATTTAATACTTCCAACATTAAACAGTGAGAATACCACCCTCAAATTACCCGCCTGTAATGTAAAACAACTTGTCTCTAACGTATCACGAATACCATTCAAACGACTCGTTTCTTTAGGATAAACATGCTTACTGATTAACATGCTATGTAATGCGGAGTTAGGATAATAAAATATAGCTGTATTTTGGGGGCCACAATGTGCAGAAGCCAAACAATCACACCTATCTTCTGCTTTGACCTGAACGCTAAGACACCACGTATGTTTTACTCGATCTTTACTAACGATTAATAACCATATTTGTTGTGATTGCGCTACACGCATTTGAGCACGGCGTAAAAACAAAAATAATCTATTTTGTTCTTGCTCAAAAAGTTGCTTATGTTGTATTTCTTTCCAAGAAGGGAAAGCGATCAATAGCGAACCACTCACTATAAATAACACGATTAACATTTCTATTAAGGTAAACCCTCTCTTCATAGTCATCCTTTTTACAACATAATTTACGGATAAATATTTAGCAAACCGAGTAAACTCATCGGATTTTGCGAGACAGATCGCGAAAATAATGTTGGTACGAGCCAAAACAATGCATAAATACAAAATAAGAAAACAATATGAGTAAGGGAAAGAATAATAACTTTGTATAGCGGAAATTGTGTGAATATTTGAATAGATGGTGGGTCGTGAAGGATTCGAACCTTCGACCAACGGATTAAAAGTCCGCTGCTCTACCGACTGAGCTAACGACCCATTTGCATTTGACTGCTAGGATTGATTATGCATTTTAAGTGGTGGGTCGTGAAGGATTCGAACCTTCGACCAACGGATTAAAAGTCCGCTGCTCTACCGACTGAGCTAACGACCCATTTGCATTTGACTGCTAGGATTGATTATGCATTTTAAGTGGTGGGTCGTGAAGGATTCGAACCTTCGACCAACGGATTAAAAGTCCGCTGCTCTACCGACTGAGCTAACGACCCATTTGCATATCATTGCGTAACGGAGGCTTATAATACTGATTTTATTTCAAGAATCAATAAAAATTTTAATTTTTTTATTCGTTTGTGCGAATAACCAACAAAAATAAAACTTTTCACGTCATTATAATCAGAATAAAGCGAGCTTTTATGACGAGTAAAAAAATAAGGGTCTATATTAGACCCTTATTTTACAAACTAATATGATTAGTATGCTAACACAGCACGACGGTTTTTAGAATATGCCGCTTCATCGTGACCTAACACAGCTGGTTTTTCTTCACCGTAAGAAACTGTTGATACTTGTCCTGCTTGAACACCTTTAGCAGATAAGTAGTTTTGTACTGCATCTGCACGACGCTGACCTAATGCGATGTTGTACTCTGGAGTACCACGCTCATCAGTATTACCTTCAACAACCACTTTAGTTGCTGGCATTGCGTTTAAGAACGCTGCGTGAGCATCTAAAATTTGAACATATTCACCTTCGATATTGTATTTATCAAAACCGAAATAAACAGTGTTATAACGTTGTTGTAAATCTTGTACTGAATAGCCACCAAACATTTGAGCGCTTTCATCTTTTTTAGATGAACCACAAGCAGCTAACATAGCAACAGAACCAGCAACTAATAATACTTTAGTTAATTTTTTCATTTTTCTCTCCTCAGAGTTTTTTATTTCGTTAAATATGGTGACCAAGCTGGGAATTTAACTTGTCCATCATTTCCTGGTAACCTTGCTTTGAAACGACCATCAGCGGATACCAATTGTAGCACCTTTCCTAGCCCTTGGGTAGAACTGTAAATGACCATAATTCCATTTGGCGAAATACTAGGACTTTCATCCAAGAAAGTGGAACTTAATACTTCTATTGAACCAGAAGCCAAGTCTTTTTTCACAATATTATCACCACTAATCATGATCATAGTGCTACCATCGGCAGTAATTTGCCCACTATAACTGCGACCACCTGAGCTTACTAATGATGCACCACCGCCGGTAGCGCTCATTTGATAAACTTGCGGAGAGCCGCTTCTATCAGATGTGAATAGGATCGTTTGTCCATCAGGGGACCAAGATGGCTCAGTATTATTACCTGCCCCTCTTGTTAATTGCGAAACCTGTCCACTACCTAAATTCATTACATAAATATTCAATACACCATCTTGTGATGATGCGAATGCTAATCTTGAACCATCAGGAGAAAATGCTGGTGCACCATTATGGCCTTTAAAAGAAGCCACGACTTTACGCGCACCAGAACCTAAATCCTGCACGACTAACTGTGACTTACGATTTTCAAAAGACACATAAGCTAATTTTTTACCATCATGTGACCAAGCTGGCGACATTAAAGGTTGAGCGCTGCGATTGACAATAAATTGGTTAAATCCATCATAGTCTGACACCCTTACTTCATAAGGTTGTGAACCACCATGTTTTTGCACGATATAAGCAATACGTGTTCTAAATGCGCCTTTAATACCGGTCAATTTCTCAAATACTTCATCACTTACTGTATGTGCACCATAGCGTAACCATTTGGTTGTCACCGTATATTGATTTTGACTTAAGATCGCACCAGCACTGCCCGTCGCGCCAATTGTATCTACGAGTTGATAAGCGATATTGAAACTCCCATTAGCTGGGGTCACTTGCCCTACTACAACTGCATCAATACCAAGAGATGCCCATGCTTCTGGATTGACTTCAGATACGACCGTAGGTTGTTGTGGCATTCTATTTACTGGAATCGGATTAAACTTTCCGCTATTACGTAAATCAGAAGCAATAATATCCGCAATATCGGCTGGTGGTGTACCTGGTCCGTTCCATTTAAACGGTACAACAGCAATAGGGCGAGCACTATCAACCCCTTCGTCAATTACAATTCTTACTTCTGCTTGTGCAACACTTATTATGCCTAGTGAAAGGAAAAATAAGATAAAACGCATCATTAATTTCATAAAATCACCTATCTTAACCATAAGAGCAAACTTACACACCAAATTTATCTTAATTTAAAATCAACTGGCACTTTTTTGTATTTATTATAAATTTCATCGGTCGGTGCTGGTGGCACTTTTTTCGTTCGAGCAACCGCACTTAATGCAGCATGACAAATATCATCGGGTCCTGATACACGTCGATAATTTGCAATCGTTCCATCTCGTAAAAACTCCACTTCAACAACACACACTTTATTTGCAAAACTTGGTTCTTTTAAGAAACGACGTTGAATTTCTTTTTTGATCACACCTGCATATTGATCACCTGTTTTTCCGCCGTCTCCCGCACCTCTTGCTGCACCTGTCCCTTGCGACCCTTGACGATTTGCATTACCCCCAACACTGGCAGAACCACCCCCGATATCACCGCCATTCATAAAATCATCTAAGGCAGCTTGCTCCGCTTTACGTTGTGCATCTGCTTTCGCTTTTTCCGCTTTAGCTTTTGCTTCTGCCTTAGCTTTTTCTGCTTTTGCTTTCGCCTCTGCTTCAGCCTTGGCTTTCTCCGCTTTTGCTTTCGCCTCTGCTTCAGCCTTGGCTTTCTCCGCTTTTGCTTTCGCCTCTGCTTCAGCCTTGGCTTTCTCCGCTTTGGCTTTTGCTTCTGCCGCTGCTTTAGCCTTAGCCTCTTCTTCCGCTTGTTTTGCCAAGGCAGCTAAGCGTTTCGCTTCTACTTCTGCTTTCAATTTTGCTGCTTCTGCCGCCTCTTTTGCTTTTGCCTCAAGTTCACGTTGCTTTTCTAGCGCTTCTTGCTTCACCTTTTCTTCTTGTTTTTTCTGTTCAGCTAACTGTTTTAAACGCTCAGCTTCTTGTTGTTTCTCTAAGGCTTGCTGTTTTTCAAGTTGTTTTTGATATTCAATTTCTTTCTGACGTTCAAGCTCTTGTTTTAATTTCTCTTGTTGTTCCTCTATTACTTCAGGTCGTGTTTGCGTCTCAGTTTGACCCTTTTTCTGCTGTTGTAATCTTCCCCACTCATGTGCCGCTGAACCTGTATCGACCATCACGACATCAAGCACTTCACCATTGCCTTCACCGCCCCCCATAATATCGACCTTATGATAGAACGAACCAAGTATGAGTAAGCCAAACAAGATAGCATGCAAAATGATAGAAATCATCACAGCACGAATATCTGTATTTTGTCGCTTCGTTTGCACAATACTCCCTATTCTATCAAATTGGGTTAGTCATTAATCCAACAGACTTAATGCCTGCAAGATGAAGTAAATTTAATGCTTTAATGACCTCTTCATAAGGTACATCCTTTGCACCACCTACTAAAAATAACGTATTGTTATCTTTTTCAAATTCTTGTTTAGATAACTGTGTTACCATTTCTTCTGTTAAATTTTCAAGACGCTCAGCACCAATTGATAATGTATATTGACCGACTCCTGATACTTCTAAAATAACAGGAACCTTATCTTCATTAGAAACTTCTTGGCTTTGTACTGCATCAGGTAATTCAACTTGCACACTTTGATTAATAATAGGGGCAGTTGCCATGAAAATCAGTAAAAGGACTAATAATACATCCAAAAAAGGAACAATATTAATCTCAGATTTCACATCTCTGCGTTTACGACGATAAGACATCGATACCTCTAAAACTTGTTAAAATCGACCGCACTTGATTAAACCAAGCACCATCTAAAATTGTATTAATTAATGTGTTCCATTCTTACCAAAAGCTTGGCGATGTAAAATAGTCGTGAACTCATCAATAAAATTACCATAATTCTGTTCCAATTTACTGACTCGTAAACTTAAACGGTTATACGCCATCACCGCTGGAATAGCCGCAAACAGACCAATAGCCGTTGCAATCAGTGCTTCAGCGATGCCTGGTGCGACCATCTGTAATGTCGCTTGTTTAGCACCACTCAACGCCATAAAGGCATGCATAATTCCCCACACCGTACCGAATAAACCAATATATGGGCTAATTGAAGCTACCGTTGCCAGAAATGGTACGCGTGTTTCAAGTTCTTCAACTTCACGATTCATTGCTAAATTCATTGCACGTGAGCTACCTTGAATAATCGCCTCTGGTGCACTCGGATTAGCTTGCTTTAATCGTGAAAACTCTTTAAAGCCAACATAAAAAATTTGTTCACTACCAGTTAATCCATCACGACGATTTTCTAGTCCTTCAAATAAACGATTTAGATCCTCGCCAGACCAAAAGCGATCTTCAAACGCGGCAGAATCTTTCAATGCTTTAGTTAAAATTCGGCTGCGTTGGATAATAATCGCCCATGACATAATTGAAAAAATAATCAAAATTACAATAACAAGTTGAACAACAATACTCGCTTTTAGAAATAATTCTAAGAAGTTCAAATCGGCAGTCATTACATACTCCAAGAGAGGTTTATAGCTAACTCACCAATGCGGCTTTCATTTCTGTTGGAATAGGCATTGGTTTCATTTTTCCAAGATCAACACAGGCTACTTTGACAGTAGCCTCGCATAAAATCAGTTCGTTTTTCTTTAATTTCTGAGTAAAAAAGAGAGACGCTCCTTTTACTTCAGTTATCATTGTTTCAACAAGCAACAGATCATCTAACTTGGCAGGGAAACAATAATCAATATTCATTGTTTTGACAACAAAAGCCACTTGGCGTTCGTTTAATAACACGTGTTGTGAAAAATGCAAATGGCGTAAATATTCTGTTCTTGCCCGCTCAAAGAAATGTAAATAACGAGCGTGATAAACAACACCACCTGCATCAGTGTCTTCATAATAGACTCGAACAGGAAAATTAAATACCTTTTCTGACATCATTCTATTCCTTTCGATTACTAAAATTTAACCAACGAAATCGGTGGCGTATTTTAGAACTTGTGTGAATGATAAGCAAGTCCCCAAAGATGACTAGCATAAAATATTTCACTTTACAGACAATCAATTAGGCGAACCAACTCATATAACATGCCAATATGATCGCACTATAGCCAAAGAAAGGGGAAAAAATCAATTTGCCAAACCTTGAATGAATCTCCAGTCCCATCCCATGAACCCATAAAATAGCAGTCCCCCAAATACTGAAGATTACTAAAATAGCAGGAGCACTACGTAAATTTGTTGAAAAGTCATTAATATTCAAAAAGAAACAGAGCGTAATGAAAATCGCGACTATAAATGAAAGGGTTCTTAACGAACCCTTATTAAAGATTTGATAAAGAGAATTAATCATGCAGATTACTCATCAAATTTACCAGTTTTTTCGATACTGATAGTAATCATCGCAGCTAACATAACCGCAAACAAAACACCCAATACCCAAATAACGTAAAACATAGTATTTCTCCTTAGTATAATGAGTTTTTGTTTTGTTCGATAAATTCGCTATCAAGTCTACCAAACATTTTCCAGTATGCCCAGATTGTGTATGCAAGTAAGATAACAACAAACACAAGCGCAAAACCGAGCATTAATGTTAACGTTAATTTACTTGATGTTGAATCCCACATTAATAAGCTTAACTCTGGATGCGTAATTGATGGCATCACAAATGGGAACATCGAAACCCCAGCTGTTAAAATAATGCCCGCCATCGTTAATGATGAGAATAAAAATGCAAAACCTGAACGATTAGCTTTCGATGCTAAAATATTTAATAATGCGCCACCAATAGCAAGTAAAGGGAAAATCCATAATAATGGTATCTCTTTATAGTTATTGAACCAAGCACCCGCTTCAATAGCAACCGTTTTACCAAATGGTGTTGATTGTGCATTATGATCAATGACAGACGTCACAACAAAACCATCTTTGAAATACAACCACACGCCTGCAAGGACAAAAGTAATCAACGTCGCCAATGCACCAACTTGTGTAATAACACGAGCACGCTCACGTAACTCACTGGTTGTTTTCATTTGTAACCATGCACCACCTTGGGTAGTTAACATTGCTAAGCTCACTAAACCACACAATAATGCGAATGGGTTTAATAATGCAAAGAATGAACCCGTATACTTCACTTGCAATAATTCATTAAACTCGAATGGTACACCTTGCAATAAGTTACCGAATGCTACACCGAAAACTAATGAAGGTACAAAACCACCGATAAACAATCCCCAATCCCATAATGTACGCCATGTTGGATTATCAATTTTAGCACGATATTCTAAACCGACAGGACGGAAGAACAAAGCAGCTAAAACTAAAATCATCGCGATATAGAAACCAGAAAATGAGGTTGCATAAACAATTGGCCACGCCGCAAACATAGCGCCGCCTGCTGTTAATAACCAAACTTGGTTACCATCCCAGTGTGGTGCGATTGAGTTGATCATGATGCGTTTTTCCACTTCTTTCTTACCGGCAAACGGTAATAAATTAAGAACGCCCATGTCAAAACCATCAGTTACTGCAAAACCAATAAGCAATACACCGATCAAGATCCACCAAACAAAACGTAGAATTTCATAATCAATCATAATCAGGCTCCTGCTTATTTAGATGATTGCTCAAAATAGTAGCGACCTGTTTTTAATGAACTTGGTCCTAAACGACCATATTTGAACATTAAATACATTTCAACAACAAGGAATAATGTGTAAAGTGCACAGATTAAACCAATAGAGAACCAAAGATCACCTGTTGTTAATGCTGAATTTGCTACACCTACTGGTAACACTTCATAAATCGCCCATGGTTGACGACCATACTCAGCTAAGAACCAGCCACTCTCAATTGCAATCCATGGCAGTGGAATACTCCATAAAAGTGCTTTTAAGAACCAAGGTTTTGTTC
Organism: Pasteurella multocida subsp. multocida OH4807; assembly: GCA_000973525.1. NCBI lineage: Bacteria > Pseudomonadati > Pseudomonadota > Gammaproteobacteria > Pasteurellales > Pasteurellaceae > Pasteurella > Pasteurella multocida. The sequence goes on from CP004391.1 coordinate 623,144, forward strand.
CTACTGTTTTACGCATATTTTGAACAAATGCACCAACAATAAGAAGTAACAATAATCCACCTGCAGCCATCATGATACGGAAAGACCAGAATGTAGGTCCAACATTTGGAATCGTATCTGCCGCCGCCTGTTTAATTTGCTCTTCTGTTGCATCAACCACTTTATCTGTGTAACGTTTTAATAATAAGCCAAAGCCAAGATCTTTAGATACGGCACTGAATTGTGCTTTTGTTTCTTCACTAATTTGCCCTGCTTTTTTCTGTGCTTGTAATTGTTGTAACAAGTCGTATGCTTGAATACCATTACGCACACGTTCTACGTTTAATGCTTCTAAATCCGCAAGCCCCGCAAATTGCTTATCAAGAGAACGAGTCACAATGATCCCAGCGGCATAAGGAATTTGGAGAGCAAAATCATTGCGTTTTTCTGCTTGATTTGGCACAACAATCATATTCCAGTCAGCCGGTGCGGGCTGTGTATGCCATTCCCCTTCCATTGCAGCTAATTTCACTGGTTGAGTTTGACCAATTTCATAGCCAGACTCATCGCCCATAATCACAACAGAGATAATAGAGATAAGACCAAATGTTGAAGCAATTGAGAATGAACGTTTTGCAAAGCCTAAATCACGACCTTTTAAAATATAATATGCACTGATCGCTAAAACAAACATTGCTCCACTTACGTAACCTGCTGATAACGTATGCAAGAACTTACTCTGTGCAACTGGATTTAACCATAAATCCATAAAGCTGGTCATTTCCATTCGCATGGTTTCAAAATTAAATTCTGAAGCCACAGGATATTGCATCCAACCATTTGCAACGAGAATCCACATTGCAGAGAGATTAGAACCGAAAGCAACACAGTATGTTGCTAACAAATGTTTCGCTTTTGATAATCTATCCCATCCAAAGAAGAATAAACCAACAAAAGTGGATTCTAAGAAGAATGCCAATAGTGCTTCAATTGCAAGAGGCGCACCAAAAATATCGCCCACATAATGAGAATAATATGACCAGTTAGTACCAAACTGAAATTCCATTGTAATACCAGTCGTAACACCAAGAGCAAAGTTAATACCAAATAACTTACCCCAGAATTTAGTCATATCTTTATAAACTTCTTTGCCTGTGGCTACATAGAGCGTTTCCATAATCACAAGGATAAATGATAATCCCAGTGTTAATGGCACAAACAAAAAGTGATATAACGCAGTTAATGCAAACTGCAATCGAGAGAGTTCAACAACGTCCAACATCTCAACTCCTTGTAAATGCTACAAGTCCTCACAATATGATTACAAAGTAATCACCCCAATACTTAAAGAAATCCCCTAAGTTGACCCCTTGAATTGCCTTCACAATCACGACTATAAAACCCAAATGAGATTTCATTTTTACAGCTGACAGTGCATCATTATATAGGCAACCCAACTTCGGTATCTATTCTACTACTAAACATAAGGATAAAAAATATAAAAAAATGTCACACAGATCACATTTTTATATTTAAATCAAAAACAACACAAAATAAGTAGAACTCTACTGATTGATACAGGTCAAATTATAAATTTAATTAACATTTTAGCAACGACTAGTGTAATAAAAATCACAGTTTGGACAAAAAATCAACAAAAGGCTAGACATCCAATATCGTTTTTGTTACTTTTGCGGTGTTTGACTTGTCTTAAAATAAAAGGACTCAAAGGAATCACAATGAAAAGAAAATTTCACTTTATTTTGACCGCACTTTTTGCCATGACTACACTCATTTCTCCTTTATCATATGCCATAACAAAAGCAGAAGAGAGCAAAATCAAAACGAATACTTATGCTGCTGTGCCACAACAATGTGAAAAGCTTTTTCAAGAAACCGAGAATTTGATCGCTGAAGCGGAAAAACAGCCAGGCACCCATACTCAAGTTGGTAAAATCAAAAGCAAGTTAAATCAAAGTAAACAGCAAATTCTAGAAATGGAATTGGCAACACAAATTAAAAGCTGTGATTTTGCATTAGCAAAATTAAATAACTTGAAGCAGCAATAAGATTCAATAAAAAAGCGTATCAATTTAAAAATACGCTTTCTGATTTTAGTCGGTCAACTTCTCTAAGCCAAAGTGTCGATAAGTTATTGATGTTGCCATCCGTCCTCTTGGCGTACGTTGCAAGAAGCCTTGCTGAATTAAATAGGGCTCAAGTACATCCTCAATCGTATCCCGCTCTTCCCCTATTGCTGCTGCTAAATTGTCCAGCCCGACAGGTCCGCCATCAAAACGTTCAATAATAGCATTCAATAACTTACGATCTAGATAATCGAAGCCCGCATCATCTACATCTAGCATTAATAAAGCGGCTTTTGCGATCTCCTCTGAGATGGTACCACCATTACGTACATCAGCAAAATCACGCACCCGTCTTAATAATCGATTAGCGATCCTCGGCGTGCCACGAGAACGGCGGGCTATTTCATAAGACGCATTCGCTGCAATATCTAGATTTAAACAATTTGCACTACGCGCCACAATAGAAGTTAAATCTTCTACTGAATAAAATTCTAAACGCTGCACAATACCAAAACGATCACGCAATGGAGAGGTTAGTGAGCCAGCTCTCGTTGTTGCACCAATTAAAGTAAAAGGGGGGAGATCTAATTTGATAGAGCGAGCAGCAGGACCTTCCCCAATCATGATATCAAGTTGATAATCTTCCATGGCTGGATAAAGCACTTCTTCTATTGCGGGAGATAAACGATGAATTTCATCGATAAAAAGTACATCATGTGGTTCCAAATTAGTTAACATTGCAGCCAAATCCCCCGCTTTCTCTAAAACAGGTCCTGACGTTGTTCTAATATTGACCCCCATTTCATTTGCAACGATATTCGCTAAAGTGGTTTTACCCAAGCCTGGGGGACCAAAAATCAATAAATGATCTAATGCATCCTGACGTAATTTTGCAGCTTGAATAAAAATCGTCATTTGCTCACAAACTTGTGGCTGACCCACATAATCTTGTAAAAGTTTAGGACGAATCGCACGGTCGATATATTCTTCGTCGATTTTTGCACTTGTACTAATAATTCGGTCTGCTTCAATCATATGTATTTCACATTAAGTTATAGCGAGGCTTTTAGCGCTTCACGAATTAATTGTTCACTTGAAAACCCAGGTTTATTCACTTTCTTCACCATTTTCTCAGCATCCATTGCTTTATAACCTAAAGCGATTAATGCAGAAATCGCTTCGCTACTTGGCTCTTCACGCTGTTGGCTATGCTGTTCAATACTTGGTAAATGTTGACTTTGAACAAAAAAGTCCCCTTGTTCAACACCTTTGAATTTGCCTTTCAACTCTACTAACAGGCGCTCTGCAGTTTTTTTACCAACGCCAGGAATTTTAACCAATTTAGAGAGTTCCTCTCGCTCAATAGCATAAGCAAACTCGGTAACTGACATCGCTGATAAAATAGCTAGCGCTAATTTAGGTCCCACTCCATTCGTTTTGATTAATTCACGAAATAATGTGCGGTCTGTTTTTTGTGAGAAACCAAACAGCAAATGTGCATCTTCACGTACAACAAGATGTGTAAATAAAGCAACATCCTGCCCGATTTCAGGTAAATCATAAAAGCTGGTCATAGGTAAAAGCAATTCATACCCTACACCTTGTACATCAAGCAAAATTTCAGGCGGTTGTTTTTCAACAAGACGTCCTTTTAAATGACCAATCATATTTTCCTCAATTCGTTATGCAGTATTGCACAATAGAATAAAATAAAACTGGATAAACATCCAGCTAAATTTTTAAACGGAAACGACCCCGACTATATCGTGTTTTTAAAAGTGCGGTCATTTTTTCATGTGTTTCTGTCGTTTTTACTGAGTTAGCAACATGGAAGGAGTGCTGAATAGAATGTGCATGCGTAATCGCGATAGCTAGAGCATCGGCTGCATCGGTCTGCGGTTTTTCTGATAATGCTAAAATGCGCGTTACCATATCCTGTACTTGCACTTTATCAGCAGAACCGATCCCCACAACTGTTTGTTTGATTAAACGAGCTGCATATTCAAAAACAGGTAATTCTTGATTAACCGCTGCCACGATTGCCGCGCCACGTGCTTGACCTAATTTCAGTGCAGAATTAGCATTTTTGGCTAAGAATACTTCTTCAATCGCGAACATATCTGGGTGAAATTGTGTAATGATCTCACTGACTCCATGATAAATACGTTTTAGTCGCGTAGGCAAATCATCTACAGAAGTGCGAATTACACCGCTGCCTAAGTATTCGAGCTGCTTTCCTGTTTGACGAATAATACCGTATCCCGTCACACGTGAACCTGGATCGATTCCTAAAATAATTGCCATGCTATACCTCAAAAAAACAAATGGATTTACATTTTACTGTAAATCCATGTTGTTTCTATTATTCAAAACAAATTATTTTGCTATACGGCAATTTTTTGCAAGAATTTTATTGTTATCGGTAAACATTACTGGGACAGTAGTATTGACTGTATTTGCAGCAAACCCATAATCTAATGACCAAACTTTATTGCCTTCTACGAAACGAACACCATCTTGGTATGCACCATCCAATTTCATTTCATGCCCAACAACTTTACGGTTAATGCTGACCGTTGCGCTGTCTGCTTTACTATCCACAAAAGCGTAAGTCACAGATACAACTTGGTTTTTCTTACCTTTTACATCACAGAAATATGCCGCTGTCTCAAATTTTGGTTCAATTGCTTTTTTTTCAGCCATTTTTGACTCTGCAACCATATTCTGAGAGCAAGCCGTTAACGCACCAACAACCATTAAACCAGTAAAAAGTTTAGCTAATTTCATAAATTCTCCTAAAATAAATAATTAAATGCATCACTTATGCTTAAAATTAGACACTGCTATCCTCAATAAGTTCCTAAATACAACAAGTTACTTATAATAAGGCTGCAACGTCGTCGCTCATCTCACCATTATGATACACGTTTTGTACATCATCACAGTCTTCTAGCATGTCAATCAACTTGAGTAATTTGGGTGCAGTTTCAGCATCTAACTCAACAGTTGTTGAGGGAATCATCGTCACTTCAGCATTAGCAATTTTAATTCCAGCCGCTTCAATACCATCACGCACAGTCCCTAACTCTTCCCAAGCAGTATAAACTTCAAAACTGCCATCATCTTGTGCTTGAACATCATCAGCCCCCGCTTCAATTGCGGCCTCCATGAGCGTATCTTCATCACCAGATTCAATCAGAATTAACCCTTTTTTACTAAATAAGTAACCGACAGACCCTTCTGTTCCTAAATTACCACCACATTTTGTAAAACTTGGACGAACTTGTGAGATCGTGCGGTTTGCATTATCACTTAAACACTCAACCATTACTGCAGTGCCGCCTGGACCATAGCCTTCGTACACTTTGGTTTCCATATTGGTATCATCACCGCCCCCAACACCGCGCTCAATTGCACGATTAATCGTGTCACGTGTCATATTGCTTGATAAAGCTTTATCTACTGCTGCACGTAAACGTGGATTTGCACTCACATCTCCGCCACCTAATTTTGCGGCGGTCACTAATTCTCGAATTAATTTTGTAAAAATTTTGCCGCGTTGTGCATCTTGTGCCGCTTTGCGGTGTTTAATATTTGCCCACTTACTATGGCCTGCCATTGTGTTTTTTCCTCTTAAGTCAGAACAAGTATAATTGTCTTTTATTGCACATTTTCTATACTTGATTTAATAAATATTTTTCAATGAGTGCGCGATTATTCCACGACTTTGTCAATTCAGCAGCGTCTTTTACAGGTAGCCATTGAAACGCGATATGCTCTGTTAATACAGGCTCACTCTCTTCTGGTAAGGCTAATAAAAACCAGTGTTCTATGCTGTGTGTGACATCAGGTGCGTATTTATAACGGAAATGCGAAAATATTTCAAATTCTATCCGCTCATGACAATCAAAAATCGTTAATGCATCAGCGAGCACATCAATACCGATTTCTTCTTTTACTTCTCTTATTGCAGCCTGTATCGGAGATTCATTGAGCTCTAATGATCCTGTAATTGATTGCCAAAATGTTGGGTCATCTCGACGTTGCAACATCAGAACACGATTGGAGTTTTCACAAAATACAACCACTAAAACGCTGTTAGGATTTTTATACATAAATAGGATCAATGTAAAAATTCAGGCTTGATAATGTCTCTTAGCTGGGAATAAGGTAAAACTAAGTCTATTTCTCCTTCCGCATAAGAACCTAGTGAATATACCGGGTAACGAAATGTCAATCCATTAATAGTAAAAACAAAATTGTCGATTGCTTCAAACTCGTCACTGTTGATATGTTGTGGCAGAGCACTTAAATTGTGTAATCGAGCCATATTTTTATCGCATAACAATTGTGTAAGCATTGGTAATTTATCTGGCGCAATTAATAAATCCTCTAATCGATAAATCACTCTATCGTTCAAATCAATATTCAGGAATTGCGTATCATATAACCCATTGGCACCACCAGTATAATAACTAGTGATCACTGAAAAGGTTGCCATTCGACCACGTTGTCCAATGAAGTGAATTTCCCGTGAATAGTCCCAGCTACGACTTGATTCTAATTCAGGTAATACATCATTGAACCAATTTTGTACTAATTGTTCTATACCCTGCTTTGAAGATTTGGTTTCAGTCAGTATGCTTAGTGCTAAATCATCTAAGAACTGATTGAGCCATTCCACATTGGTTTTCTGTGAAATCAAACGTAAACTCGCGCAATACTCTCCCACAGTACGCGTTTCTCCTTGTGTATTCATACATTGGAGACGTTGCGCTAAAATATGGAAATCAGATTGGATAGCCACCACCTTATGGCTGTCAGTAGAAAACACCAAACTCGCTACTTGGTCTTTATTCTGCGTTACGTTATCAAAACAAGCTGTTAATAAAATGATGGGAAATAATAAGATACTTTTGTACATAAAATATCCTAAAAACCATTTCTACTCTTAAATCAAAAAAATTAAATGAATCACTCTTCAACTATCTGGTACGACGATAATCATTCACTTTCGTGTCTTCAATAATAAAAAAGTGCGGTCAATTTAACCGCACTTTATGCCTATTTATTCAGCCTTTACCACTTGTACAGCTAATTCATTTAATGCCTGTGGATTTGCAACACTCGGAGCATCGGTCATTAAACACGCAGCAGCAGTGGTTTTCGGAAACGCAATAACATCACGAATATTTTCTGTGCCTGTTAACAACATTGTTAAACGGTCTAAACCAAATGCAAGACCTGCGTGCGGGGGTGTACCAAATTTTAACGCATCTAATAAGAAGCCAAATTTTTCACGCTGTTCTTCTTCGTTGATACCTAAAATGCGGAATACGGCTTGTTGCATTTTCGGATCAAAGATACGAACTGAACCACCGCCAACTTCATAGCCATTGATCACCATATCGTAAGCATTTGCAACCGCACTTGTTGGGGCTGCTTCTAATTGCTCTGGGCTGAAATCACGTGGTGAGGTAAACGGATGGTGCATTGCTGCAAGACCACCTTCGTCATCACGTTCAAACATTGGGAAGTCAATTACCCAAAGCGGTTGCCATTCGTCTAACTTCGTTAAGCCTAAATCACGACCTAACTTCAGACGTAATGCGCCCATTGCATCGGTCGTCACTTTATAAGTGTCTGCACCAAAGAATAAGATGTCGCCAGTTTGCGCTTGTACACGCTCTAAAAGTGCTTTTAACACGTCTTCAGATAGGAATTTCGCAATTGGACTTTGCACCCCTTCCATACCCGCAGCTAAATCATTCACTTTTAACCACGCTAAGCCTTTTGCACCGTAAATCCCAACAAATTGCGTGTATTCATCAATTTGTTTACGTGTAATTTCAGTGCCATTTGGTACACGGATCACCGCAATACGACCATTTGGATCATTTGCTGGACCGTTGAATACTTTAAATTCAACGTCTTTTAATAAATCAGCAACGTCAACCATTTCTAATGGGTTACGTAAATCTGGTTTATCTGAACCAAAACGACGCATTGCTTCTGCAAACGTCATTACAGGGAATTTGCCTAAATCTACACCAATAGTTTCTAACCATAAACCGTGAACCATTTTTTCCATAATTTCACGCACTTCCGGCGCAGTTAAGAAAGAGGTTTCCACATCGATTTGGGTAAATTCAGGTTGACGATCCGCACGTAAATCTTCATCACGGAAACATTTCACGATTTGGTAATAACGGTCAAAACCTGACATCATCAACAATTGCTTAAACAATTGTGGTGATTGAGGTAATGCATAAAACTTCCCTTTATGTACACGGCTTGGGACTAAATAGTCACGTGCACCTTCAGGGGTTGCTTTCGTCAACATTGGGGTTTCAATGTCTAAGAAACCATTGTCATCCATAAAACGGCGTACAAAGCTAGTAATTTTTGCACGTGTTTTTAAACGCTGTGCCATTTCTGGACGACGTAAATCTAAATAACGGTATTTTAAACGCTGTTCTTCAGTATTGTTTTGGTTGAAGTCTAACGGCAATGGTTCTGCACTGTTATAGATTGAAAGTGATTTTGCTAATACTTCAACTTCACCCGTTGCCATATTCTTATTAATTTGATTTTCTGGGCGAGCAATCACTTCACCTTGAATTTGAATACAAAACTCATTACGTAAACCCGCAGCTGCAGTTAATGCTTCTTGATATTTAGGATCGAAACAAACCTGTACAATTCCTTCACGATCACGCATATCAATAAAGATCAAACCACCTAAGTCACGGCGACGATGTACCCAACCGCTTAATGTTACTTCTTGTCCTATATTATGGCGGTTTAATGCTCCGCAATAATGTGTCCGCATCATATGAAATTCCTTTCTTTTATACATACAAAAAATTCTTTTAATTATAGCTGAAAATCCGATTAGAGAGAAAGGTTATTTCTACACAAAAAATAAGCAAAAGAGGTTAAAATTAAACGAAACTGGAGTAATTTAGACCGATTTTAATGCGTTTTATAGGACAATTTGCTATATTACCTCGCTTTTTTATAAAATTTTAACAAGTAAAGGATGACAAAATGTTATTTATCAATCTCACTTTTGCGTTAATTCTCGCAATTCGCTTTTATACACTCTCGATCTCAATCCGAAATGAGAAACGATTAATCAAAAAAGGGGCAATTCAGTATGGAAACAAAAACTCCGCTTTATTGTCAGTCGCTCACGTTGCGTTTTATATTGCAGCAATTACTGAAGCTAACTTATTGAAAACTCCATTTGATTTAGTCTCGCAAATTGGTTTGACCATTTTAATTTTTGCGATTTTGATGTTGTTTTATGTGATTTATGAGCTAAAAGAAATTTGGACAGTCAAAATCTACATTTTGCCTGAACATAAAATTAACCGCTCGTTCCTCTTTAAATACGTAAGACACCCGAACTATTTCCTCAATATTATTCCAGAACTCATTGGTTTAAGTTTATTTTGCCAAGCAAAATACACTGCGATGATTGGCTTGCCGATTTACTTCGTCATTCTTGCGATTCGCATCAAGCAAGAAGAACAAGCAATGGCACATTTATTGAAAGCAGCCTAATTTATTTGTGATAACACAAAACTTCTTCTAAAATGACCGCACTTTTACACACAGATGACAAAATAATGGCGAAAGATACTCTTTTTTCTGCCCCAATTGCAAAATTGGGCGATTTTACGTTTGATGAAAGCGTTGCTGAAGTCTTCCCAGATATGATTCAACGCTCGATTCCTGGTTATTCCAATATTATTACCGCGATTGGTATGCTTGCCTCTCGCTTTGTGACTGAAAACAGCAATGTTTATGACTTAGGTTGCTCACGTGGTGCTGCAACACTTTCTGCACGTCGTAATATTGATAAAACCGGTGTCAAAATCATTGGGGTTGATAATTCACAACCAATGGTTGAACGCTGTCGCCAGCACATCAATGCGTATCAAAGTGCGGTGCCTGTGGAAATTGTTTGTGATGATATTCGCCAAGTGGAAATAAAAAATGCCTCAATGGTGATTTTAAATTTCACGCTACAATTTTTACCACCGGAAGATCGTAAAGCATTGCTTGAAAAAATTTATCAAGGCTTAAACCCAAATGGCGTTTTGGTTTTATCGGAAAAATTCCGTTTTGAAGATGAGCGTGTAGATGAGCTATTAATTGACTTACACCATCAATTCAAACGAGCCAATGGTTACAGCGAACTTGAAGTGAGCCAAAAACGCACCGCACTTGAAAATGTAATGCGTACGGACAGCATTACAACACACAAAGCAAGATTGGCAGATGTTGGCTTTAACCAAGTGGAATTATGGTTCCAATGTTTTAATTTCGGCTCAATGATTGCCGTGAAATAGTCACAAGATGAACAAAAAAGGCGGTATCACACCGCCTTTTTTCTATCCTGATTTAGCCAGATATTAAAGTGCTTTCAAATCTTTATCTAACAAGCGATACAATAATGCTTTACCATTTTTGAAGCGGTATTCTGCATATTCTGCTTGTGCGAAATATTCCCCTTTTCCTTCGGCAAAGAAGTAATCTTGGCTTGGTAAACGTGGCCACCATTGCGCAACATTTATTGGCAAATAAATATTCGGTGTGCAACCATCAAAGTTCGTTGGTTTCTCTACTTCTAAACGACATAAGGTCGCAACACCAAGTGCATCACGTTTGAGTAATGCATAAATGAAATATCTTTGTTTATCAAATTCCTCTAGTGTTGGTATTTCTTCAGCGCTTTCCTCTTGGAGTCCATCTCTTGCATTGGAAATATCCCCCAATATTTCATAGTTCAAGGTCATATAATCGCCTTGCATTAATGAGCGAGGATCAAGGGGTGCTGTTTTTAAAATAATTGGCTCACCCGTATTTAGCACATCTTCATAAGTGAGCACTTTATTTTGTGCAGTTAAACTAATGGCAAGTGCCGCAAGCGATGTCAAAGCGACTTTTACGAAGAAAACTTTGCGATTTTGCACCGCACTTTCAGTAGCAACGACCACCTCATTATCTTTACGCTGACGCAGTAAAATAAAGGTAAATACGCCCCAAATCACACCAAGGATCATCAATAAAAAGGCTTTATGTAACAATGGCACAGCAAGCCAATAATAATATGCGGCTAAATTAACAATAATGCCTAAGGTCGCTACTGCAAACAGAATACGGCTACCACTCAAATAAGCCAATAACAATAAAGCAAAGCAGCTTAATGTGGCATTTGCGGAAATAAAACCTAAACACAGCAACGCAATCGCTACAAATAACAGCACTTGCGTGATTTTATTAAGTTGAAAACGCTGACTTAACAAAATAAAGAAAATCATTGGCGTAATTGCAAGCAGGAATATCAGGCTTTTCAATAGCCAATTATCCTGATTAAACTCCGTAAAGAATTGCACCGTAATAATATTAAACCAATCCCAAAAGCCATTAATTTGTGGCAATTCTGCTACTGGCTCAAACATCATACTTGAACGCAATGTTTCAATGCTTGGTAGCGATAGCCCGACCAATAACATTGCCCAAGCAGTAGGTAGTAAAAATTGGCTTAATGTATTTTCCGAGCGTGCGACACAGTAATAATACAAGCCTAAACCCAACAGCATTATCCAAAGTGGTGCAGAAAATAGGAACTGAGTTGGGACATTTTGATCTTCAATATATGCATAGCCATCAAAATATTGAATGTAAAATAACATTCCGACAATGAATAACCCACTAATTAAAAAACGTAACCAAACTGATGGGCGTAGGAAATAAAAACCCGCATACAGCACTGCCATCAGTAAGAAATTGGTCGTCGAGTAGGATTCAGATAAAAAGAAAACAAAATAAATAATAATTCCGACCGCACTTAGCATATCAATAGCGATTTCCAATAACTCATTTCTGTCTTTTGTGCTGAAATGCATTATTGCAGCAATGGCTAACACAAATAAGCTGAGGTAAATAAAATCGTGCTCATTATCTAAGATCCCAAATGTGAACACGAACATCGCTAAAAATAGCCCTGTGCAAAATAGCATTAACAAAATAAAGAGTGGGTAAATATGCCACGTGACTTTTTTTGCTGTCGGATTATGTGCTTTAAACCACTTAGTTAAAACCATTATTCCGACAATCGTTGACGTAAAGGCGGTGACTGTGACAACGAAAAGCCCTGAAACATCTCTTAATTCCCATAACAGTTTAGTATTGATACTAATGACGAGGTAAACAAATAGAATAATCAGATTAAGGAAGTCAAAACGGCGTTCTTTATAATAGTAGATTAAGGCCGCACAAATACCCCAAGAAAGGAACTCATAGTTGCCACTAAAAACAAGCCAAGCAAATACAGACATCAAACTGATTAAAAGCAGTTTAGGCAGTACTCGCCAGCTAAGATCTTTTAATTTTGCACCGAAAAACTCATATAGCACTAATAACGTGAAATTCAGTCCAATTAATAAAAGATCCAATCTCCCCTCAATCATATTGCCAGCCAATATTAATGCAGTATTGGCTGTGGTCGCTAATAATAATGCACTACCAATATTAGGGAATAAAAGCAAAAATGGGATTTGGCAAACCGACCAAATCGTAAATAACTCCCAAGCATCTGCACCCGTTTGGTAAGTTTGCCCAATTAATGCAAATAAGCCACCAAGAAACACCAGTGATAAGAAAGAAAAAATCAATGAAAGGAATGATGAATCATCCGTGCGTTTAGATTCTCGATAATAAAAAAACAAATTTAACGCAACGGTAATTAAAAATAGTGCTTGTACACCATAAAGTTTTTGAAATTTAGAGAAATAATCCCAGTTCGTAGCAATCCAAGTAATTGCACCGCTTGCAAAAAAGCCTGCGCCGAGTAGTGCGAATAACAGTGTTAAATAGCCCTGCCAAGATAAATTAAACAATGTATTTTGTTGCATAGGCTTTCCTTATGCTTGAGAAATTAATGATTTTCCATAGGGATTATGGCATAATCTGGCGTGTTTTTGACAAGCCCTTTTGGCAAAATTTATTCAGGATAATTTTAGGAGTCACTTATGCGTATTTTGCATACTATGTTACGTGTCACTGATTTAGCGCGCTCAATTCAATTTTATCAAAATGTATTAGGAATGCGTTTATTACGCACAAGCGAAAATGAAGAATACAAATACACGCTTGCTTTCTTAGGTTATGACGATGAAGACAAAGCCTCTGTTTTAGAATTAACCTATAACTGGGGTGTCACTGAATACGAATTAGGTACGGCTTATGGTCATATCGCCATTGGCGTTGATGATATTTATGCGACTTGTGAAGCCGTTCGCCAAGCTGGTGGTAAAATCACACGTGAACCAGGTCCTGTAAAAGGCGGTAAAACGGTTATCGCATTTGTTGAAGATCCAGATGGCTATAAAATTGAATTTATTGAAAATAAACACGCACAAGCAGGTCTTGGCAACTAAAAAAAGTGCGGTCAATTTTCAAAAAGTTTTGAATAGCGTGGCGTTGTCCACGCTATTTGTTTCGAAATAGGATAAAAATGTGACAGAAACTCAAACAGAAACCCCAAACGACTCAAACAACCCTAATTTATTAAAAAATCGCTTTCGTGGTTATTTTCCTGTAATTATTGATGTTGAAACGGCGGGATTTAATGCGAAAACTGATGCATTATTAGAACTGGCGGCGATCACCGTCAAAATGGATGAAAATGGCTTCCTCGTGCCCGATCAAAAATGCCACTTCCATATTGATCCGTTTGAAAGTGCCAATATCAACCCAGAATCCTTGCAATTTAACGGCATTGATATTCACAATCCATTGCGTGGTGCAGTGAGCGAAACTCACGCTATCACTGAATTATTCAGAATGGTACGCAAAGGACAAAAAGATGCGGATTGCCAACGCTCAATCATCGTGGCGCATAATGCTGCATTCGATCAAAGTTTTGTTATGGCTGCGGCTGAACGCACAGGAGTCAAACGCAATCCATTCCACCCTTTTGGTATGTTTGATACGGCAACCTTAAGTGGATTTATGTTTGGGCAAACGGTGTTAGTGAAAGCTTGCCAAGCAGCTAAGATCCCATTTGATGGCAAACAAGCGCATTCAGCACTTTATGATACTGAACGCACCGCTGAATTATTCTGTTATATGGTCAATCACCTAAAATCGCTTGGTGGTTTTCCTCATCAAAGAAGTGAATAATATCAAGCTAAAATCAGCTTAACCTTGCATAAGAAGAAGCAAATTTGCGATTTTTTATGCAAAGGTTATAGACAAATTATTTTTTTTTAGTACATTTAGAAATTCTTTCTAAAAAATAACCTAGGGACAAACACAATGTTATTATCAAATCCTGTTGTGATTTCCATTGTTGTTTTACTTGCTTTAAGCCTATTACGCATTAACGTGGTCATTGCACTTGTAATTTCGGCTTTAGTGGCAGGTTTAACGGGCGATCTTGGAATCAGCGAAACAATTAAAACCTTTACCAATGGCTTAGGCGGTGGTGCTGAAGTTGCAATGAACTATGCAATTTTAGGTGCATTCGCTGTGGCAATTTCAAAATCAGGCATTACTGATTTATTAGCTTATAAAGTGATCAAACGCTTAGGAAACACGCCAACAACTCGTTCAATGGCGGGTTTTAAATATTTCATCTTAGCGATTTTGACTTTATTTGCGATCTCATCACAAAACCTACTTCCTGTGCATATCGCATTTATTCCAATTGTAATTCCACCGCTTCTCGCGATCTTCAATAAATTAAAACTTGATCGTCGTGCAGTGGCTTGTGTATTAACTTTTGGTTTAACCGCAACCTATATGTTATTACCAGTAGGCTTCGGTAAAATCTTTATTGAAAGTGTGTTAGTAAAAAATATTAACCAAGCAGGTGCAGCGTTAGGCTTACAAACTTCAGTTGCAGAAGTGTCATTAGCTATGGCAGTACCGGTCATTGGCATGATTTTGGGCTTACTCACGGCAATTTTTATCAGTTACCGTAAACCAAGAGACTACGTGACAACCGCAACAGAAATTAGCACGGCTGAAATTGAATCCCATATTGCTAATATCAAGCCGTTTCATATCGGTGCAAGTTTAGCGGCAATTGTCGTTACCTTTGGTTTACAGCTTTTTACCAGTTCAACCATTATCGGCGGTTTAGCAGGTTTAGTTATCTTCGCCGTCTGTGGCATCTTTAAGTTGAAAGAAAGTAATGACATTTTCCAGCAAGGTCTACGCTTAATGGCAATGATTGGTTTTGTGATGATCGCCGCATCTGGTTTTGCAAATGTGATTAATACAACAGGTGGCGTCACCGTATTAGTGGAAACATTTAGCCAAGGGCTCGGTGCAGAAAATAAAGGCATTGCGGCTTTCTTGATGTTATTAGTTGGATTGTTTATCACAATGGGAATCGGTTCATCCTTCTCAACTGTTCCAATTATTACCTCGATTTATGTGCCGCTTTGCTTGTCATTAGGTTTCTCACCACTTGCAACTGTTTCAATTATCGGTGTGTCTGCCGCATTAGGTGATGCGGGTTCACCAGCTTCTGACTCCACATTAGGTCCAACCTCGGGGCTTAATGCAGATGGTAAACACGATCACATTTGGGACTCTGTCGTGCCGACTTTTATTCACTACAATATTCCGCTCATTATTTTTGGGTGGCTGGCTGCAATGTATTTATAATCAATGAATCCTCCCTTTGTGGAGGATTTTTTATCGCAGGTTTGTATGAAAAAAAATGCCCTTATGTCTTCTTTAACCGCTAAAGTGGAACACTTATATGCTCAGCATTTGCAGAGCATGACTCAAAAAGTACAGCTAAAATTTGCTCCTGGTCTATTTAGTGAAACGAACCAAACAGTTAGATTCTACTATCAAGAAATTCACCAAACACTCAAACAATTAGAAAATGTCGCAGAGCATGATCTCGCACTCTGTACCTTTTTTGCTGAAAAACTTTTGTCACAATGTAATGCCCTGTCTGATGCTTTACATCCGCATAGAGAAACTAAGATCATCTCCAAACATTCATCGAGCGTTAAAACACAACAAACGATTCACCAACTCCCCCCCCGTGAACGCTTAGAAAAATACTATGAAGCACTGCAAGCATTAAATGAAAAAATCACTCGGCAACAAGATGAGAAACGCAAAGCACAACATACAAATGAACTTGCGCTTATTGAACACCATATCGCATTTACTCAGCAACGCCGTGCAAAATGCTTAATGGCAATTGACGTTTTAGAAGAATATCTGGCTTTTAAAGAAAATCAGGCTTGATTAACCTTATCACTCAACCTGAATGGTCTATTCCTCAATATACACTATGGCTTACAGATAATATGGTAAAAAGACAGGCAATTGCCATATTATCGCCAAGTGACTAAACATCCTCACTGTTGTCTTAAATGCTCCCAGCCTACTCCATATAATTTGATAAGAAAAAATAAGACTACAGTGAAATCATAACTACAGTGAAAAATCCCAAATAGAAAAAAACCGTAAGCCTTTCGACTTACGGTTTTCAAAATTTGATGGCGGAGGAAGTGAGATTCGAACTCACGGAGGGCGTAAACCCTCGCCGGTTTTCAAGACCGGTGCCTTCAACCACTCGACCATTCCTCCGTGATTTAAGCGAGGTGAATAATACGGATTTTCCTATTCTAAGTCAAGCAATTAAACTGATATTTTTATTCAATTGTTTGATTTTAGAACAAAATGCCTATTTTTCTTATCGCCTCGCCCAGAAATAACAGAGAATGATTATTCTGCTTTATTTTCCGCTCTTGTTGGTCCTGTATAAACATGACTCACCGCACTATGATGTCCAGCCGCACCTTTACCATGGAAATAGTAACGGGATTCTGTCCAAACGACAATTTCTGCCATTTCTTTTAATTCATCACTGGCTTTCGTTAAAGTCATATCAGCTTTCGTATGTTGAACAGCAGAAATTGTTCCTAAACGACCAGTAAACGCAAATGTACGCTCAATAGGCAGACGAGTCGTTTCCGCAGACACAGCCGCAACCACAGGCACATCCATCTCCTCTCGCTTCACACATTCAACATCAACACTACCAAGTAGTGGTTCAGAAATTGATTCAACTTTCACGGTTTCTTCTGTTGGCTCAACAATTTTCGTATCCAATACAGCCGTCTCCACTAACGGTTGCTCTGCATCTAAACGTTGTAACGATTCTTGGACTTTCTTCTCAACTGAATCATTAGCTGGCTGAGTCATAAACGCATGATAAGGGGAGGAAGCCTTGTCATGTTTTTCAATCATTAATTCTGTTGCTGGCACGGTTGCAACAGGTTCTTTAGGCTGATTTTGTTGTTCCAATAATTCATCTACAGATAAAAATTGGTTTTCCTTGTTTACAACATAATGATAATCCACCCACACTTTACCACTTGCTAATTCAGGAGATGCCATTGCTGCCAATAATGGCATTGGGGATTTCATGTCTTGACTATTGCGGCGACGGCGTTGATTATTTACACGCAAATGGCGTGGCAAACGACGACGGCTATTATCACGACGTTTTTCCGTATCCATCTCTTCCACTTTAGCTGATTCAACTTCAGTGTGTGAAATATCTACCATTTCATCGATGGTTTTAGCTGGCTCAATCAGCTGTTCATCAACGTCCATATCACTGACTTTTTCAATCAACGTTTCTTCGCTAACACGAACTTTCTTACGCAAATCGCGACGCTGACGACGTGGGGTGGTGACTTCTGTTTTTTCAATTTCAACAGTTTCTGATACATTATCTAAAACAGTCTCACTTACAACCGCACTTTCATCCACATTTGCTTTACGATTGCGCTTGCTATTACGTTCTGAATTATTACGTTCTGAACGTGTACGAACTACTTCCTCAACTACCTCATCTCGTTTAGCACTGTTTTCACGCTCCACACTTTCCCCACGTGAGCGACGATTACTACGACGGTCTTGGTTACGACGAGGACGGTTGTTGCGATTGCGATTATTTTTCGACTTTTCTTCCTCTATAGGCTTATCCGCAAAAAGTGCTTTTAGTTTTGCGAAAAGACGAGAAAGCAAAGAAGGTTTTTGCTCCGTTTTCTTCTCTGGCGATGGCGCTGGCGCAGGAATCGCCATGGATACCGCCGCCCCTTCTAACACAGTTTCCGTTGTCACTGCCGCCGTTTCGATATTACGTGAGACTAACGACTCTTCTGGAACAAAGTGATCATCTTGATCTTGATGCAATTTCACTAAGTTATAACTTAACTCATTTACTTCTTCACCATCACGCACTCGGAAAACGCTAAAGTGCGGCGTTTCCATTGCTTCATTTGGCACAACCACGATGTCCACTTCATGACGTTTTTCAATGCTATAAATTGCTTTGCGTTTTTCATTTAATAAATAGGACGCAATTTCAACAGGTACAATAGTATGGACTTGTTTTGTATTTTCCTTCAATGCTTCTTCTTCAATGAGACGTAAAATCGATAATGATAGGGATTCATTATCACGGATTTTCCCCGTCCCTTGACAACGTGGGCACACATGATGAGAGGACTCACCAAGTGATGGACTTAAACGTTGGCGTGACATCTCAAGTAAACCAAAACGAGAGATACGACTAATCTGAATACGTGCACGATCTTGACGAACCGCATCCCGAATACGATTTTCGACTTCACGTTGATGACGAACAGGGGTCATATCGATAAAGTCAATGACAATTAATCCCCCCAAGTCACGTAAACGTAATTGACGGGCAATTTCATCTGCCGCTTCTAAGTTTGTGTTCAATGCGGTCTCTTCAATATCCCCACCACGAGTTGAGCGTGATGAGTTAATATCAATCGCCGTTAATGCTTCTGTGACATCAATCACAATCGAGCCGCCTGATGGCAAACGAACCTCACGCTGAAATGCAGATTCAATTTGTGATTCAATTTGATAATGGCTGAATAAAGGCACTTCGCCTTGATAAAGCTTAACGCGATGAATAAAGTCAGGACGCACTAATTTAATATGTGCTTTTGCTTTTTCATACACTTTTGGACTGTCAATGAGGATCTCACCAATATCACGACGTAAATAATCACGAATAGCACGTACAATCACATCACTTTCTTGATGAATTAAGAACGGCGCTGGACGGCTTTCTGATGCTTGTTTAATTGCTTCCCAGTGGTGCAACAATACTTTCAAGTCCCATTGTAACTCTTCTGGGGATTTACCTACCCCTGCAGTACGTACAATCAGCCCTACACCATCTGGTACATCTAAAGAGCCTAAGGCTTCTTTTAACTCTAGACGCTCATCCCCTTCAATACGGCGAGAAATTCCTCCAGCTCTTGGATTGTTTGGCATGATGACCAAATAACTTCCAGCAAGTGAAACAAACGTCGTTAATGCTGCACCTTTGTTACCACGTTCTTCTTTGTTCACTTGAACAATCACTTCCTGGCCTTCGCTTAAAATATCACGAATATTTGGACGACCTTGGTAGGTGTAATCATCAGGAAAATATTCACGTGCAATTTCTTTAAGTGGCAGGAAACCATGACGCTCGGCACCATAATCAACGAATGCGGCTTCTAAACTAGGTTCAACACGTGTAATACGTCCTTTGTAAATGTTTGCCTTTTTCTGTTCATGACCTGGACTTTCAATATCCAAGTCAAATAAGCGTTGCCCGTCCACAAGCGCAACGCGCAGCTCTTCCTTTTGAGTGGCATTAATTAACATTCTTTTCATTATTTGTTCTCTTCGTTTTTATTCTATGCTGAGTTAGAAATAATCAAATATTTTCTTCACAATCGACCTCGTGTCTGTCGCAGAATGTCAGTCTCTCGACTGTCAAGTGCTGGGTGCTTTGATTGCGTTACTCAAATGAAGTAAAAAAACTCACATTTTTGTAAAACAGCCCCCTTAAAAACTAAGGAGTCCGCAAGATTACCTATTACTTTTAACTTATAAAATCATTGAGTTACTAAATGTCTTATGCCATCTGCTGCATTATTTCACTCAACAACAACGCTCCATTTTTAAGTCTGTTTAATGACGTAAAAATACGCACTATTATGTACTTATCCCTCTCATTTATCAAGGTAATTTTATTCATCCACGGTATGCCAAAATATGATATGATCCGCGCAATTTTTATGAAAAAGACTGTTCCAATGAATCAAAAATCGACCGAAAAAATCATTAATCAACAAGTCCAACTTCTCATTATTAGTGAGGATGAAGCAGGGCAACGCATTGATAACTATTTATTAACAAAACTTAAAGGAGTGCCAAAAAGTTTAATTTATCGCATCTTACGGAAAGGCGAAGTTCGCGTTAATAAAGGTAGGATTAAACCCGAATATAAGTTGCAAACAAATGATCAAGTGCGGATTCCACCTATACGGGTTTCTGAAAAAACACAGGCGCCACTCTCCACAAAATTAAATAAAGTGAATCAATTAGAAAATCAAATTCTCTTTGAAGATGAATGTTTATTAGTACTCAATAAGCCCTCTGGACTCGCCGTACATGGAGGAAGTGGACTTAATTTTGGTGTCATTGAAGCATTACGTGCCCTTCGACCAGAAGCGCGTTTTCTTGAATTAGTACACCGTTTAGATCGTGATACATCAGGTATTTTGTTGGTTGCAAAAAAACGTTCTGCGCTCCGTCATTTGCATGAGCAATTACGTGAAAAAACCGTACAAAAAGACTATTTAGCCCTAGTCCGAGGTCAATGGCAATCCCATTGTAAAGTAGTCAAAGCGCCATTATTAAAAAATGAATTATCTAGCGGTGAGCGTATCGTCCGTGTGAGCGAACAAGGCAAACCATCAGAGACCCGTTTTTCTATTGAAGAACGTTATGAAAATGCCACATTAATTAAAGCCTCACCTGTAACGGGACGTACTCACCAAATACGAGTTCATACACAGTATGTGGGGCACCCAATTGCCCTAGACGATAAATATGGAGATAAACAATTTGATGAACAAATGAGCAAAATAGGGCTAAATCGTTTGTTCTTACACGCTTTTTCTCTTCGTTTTGAACACCCTAAATCAAGTGAAACGTTGCGAATTAGCGCCCCACTTGACGATGAAATGAAAGCCATTTTGCAAAAATTACGCACACAAAAATAAATCATCTTGCTATGATTTTGAATGTTCACATAAAACAATCATTCATTATTCATCTGGTTTGCAACAAAAAGGAGATAATCCCATGTCAACATACCCCAAAATCGTAGTATTAACTGGTGCTGGTATTTCTGCTGAATCGGGTATTAAAACATTCAGAGCTGCTAATGGTTTATGGGAAAATCACCGTGTAGAAGATGTTGCCACACCAGAGGGGTTTACTCGTCACCCAGAATTAGTGCAGCATTTTTATAATGAGCGACGTAAGCAATTGTTTTCATCTCAAGTACACCCCAATGCTGCGCACCTTGCCTTAGCCAAATTAGAACAAAAGCTCGGCAAGAACTTACTCATTGTGACACAAAATGTAGACAATTTACATGAGCGTGCAGGCTCAAAAAACCTCATCCACATGCATGGTGAATTACTAAAAGTACGCTGTGTCAAATCTGGAAAAGTTTACGATTGGGAAAAAGATATTACCTCGAAAGACACTTGCCCTTGCTGCCATCCACCACAAACTCTCCGTCCACATATTGTTTGGTTTGGTGAAATGCCTTTAGAAATGGATAGCATTCAAAACGCATTATCTGAATGTGACTATTTCATTGCAATCGGCACATCTGGACATGTTTACCCAGCAGCAGGATTTGTACGTGAAGCAGCATATTACGGTGCACATACTGTTGAGTTAAATCTAGAACCAAGTCAAGCGCGGTCAAGTTTTGATGAGACCCATTATGGTAAGGCAAGTCAAATTGTCCCTCGATATATTACTCAGTTTTTGTCACTCTAATATTTTGTTGACCATAAAAAAATCCCAAGTGATACACTCGGGATTTTTTATTGCCTCAATGAATTAGATATTTTGATTAATGAAGTTAGCCAGTTGGTTTTTGGGTAGTGCGCCCACTTGGGTAGCAACAGGTTTACCATCTTTAAACAACACTAATGTTGGAATGCTACGTACGCCTAATTGTGCTGGCGTTGCTTGGTTTTCATCAATATTAATTTTTACGACTTTCACTTTACCTGAAAATTCTGCTGCAATTTCATCTAAAATAGGTGAAATCATACGGCAAGGTCCACACCAAGGTGCCCAAAAATCTAACAAGACTGGCACATCAGAATTGACGACGTCAGCGGCAAATGTTGCATCAGTTGAATGTAATACTTCCATTATTTCTTCCTTTTTTGTTAACTACACGCTTTATAATAAGAGCAATTTTTATAATTTCAAGTACATCATTGATAATATCACAAGCATCATGCAAATCAATTGGTTCGTCATAAAACTTCTCTCAATCCTTATTCAACATAACTCAGAAAGTTTAAAACACTGCGAAAGCAAATCCAATAAAACAATATGCTAATCAGTTACCTTTTTGTGTAACAGGATTTTTCTATCACAAACGACACAGTTCATATCCTCTATTTTAAAACAAGCAAAAATGCATTTTTTAAACAAAAACAAGCAATTTGCACTTTTTTTCATCAGTTAATCATTTTTTTTAAAACAATCATTGACAGATTTTTATAAATCAGTAGAATGCACCGCACTAACAGCGAATGCGGGAATAGCTCAGTTGGTAGAGCACAACCTTGCCAAGGTTGGGGTCGCGAGTTCGAGCCTCGTTTCCCGCTCCAAACTAACGGCGTGTTAGCAAAGCGGTTATGCACTGGATTGCAAATCCATGTAGCTCGGTTCGACTCCGGGACACGCCTCCATAACCTTAAAGCGCAGTTAGTTACCGCAAAATTTAAATATGCCCTGCCCGAGTGGTGAAATCGGTAGACACAAGGGATTTAAAATCCCTCGCTTTTCGAAGCGTGCCAGTTCAAGTCTGGCCTCGGGCACCATTTAAATGTCGATTACTTAGAATAAATAAGGTCGCAAAATCGGCTTTTTTTTTATGTGATTTATCTTCTCATATTTTCCTATATATTCTCATCTGTTAGCTCAAAAAATCCACTGAATACAGTAGACCAAACAATTATTACGCTTAATTCTGGCTCATACGAGCAAAGTAAATCTATTTTCTGAGCAGCAAGTAACCATTGGCAAGTCCTCCTGATACGGATAAAAACTAAAACGCGATGATATGTAATTCACTGTGAGGGGCACTACTAGACATAGTAATCTGTTTCATTTGTATATAAGCGTTTAAGTCAATAATAAGTTTAATTAAAATCAACTGTTGTGTTGAATAAAAATAAGCACAAGCAAACTGCCTGTACAATAAGACGAGAGAATAATTTAGTGGAAATTATGCTTTATTCGCTGTTCTTGCTCGAATCACGTCAAGGGAGTCATCCACTAACAATTTTCCATTCAAGAAAACGGTACGTAATTGGTTTTGCTGTTCACCCAATTCGTCTTGGCGGATTGTGCACCATTTTCCATTTTCTTGTACTAAAGCCTGTATACCTTTCTTAGAACGTTTAGCTCGACTTGTGACAGGATCTTTATAGATTTCTCGCCATTCTCCAGCAATACAAACCGCACTGGCTTTCATTGCCCAGCTCATCGTATCACGATTCAATTGCTGTAATAGCCCCCCGCCCATCCCGAAGTTCACATTATCGACACTAAAGCCATGCGCCATGATTTGCTCTAAAATACCCTCAATAGAATGCACATTAATCCCATCTCCTTGAATCAAACGTAAATAATCAGGTAACACTTTATACCCTTTACTGTTTACTTTTGATCCAAATTGACGGACCAAAATATTTAAGGCTTTACATACCACTTCAGCTGGTTCACCACTGTCTGGACGAATCACTAAGGTTCCACCAGACTGCTGAATTTTATCTTTTAATTTTTCACCCCAAATATGCTCTAGAGTATGCCAAAGATCATAACTATCTGAGACAACAGCATAAATTTTATCTTGGCCTGCAAATTGTGCCACCATATTTTCATACGCGGCGACTTCATTTTCTCTTCCCCATGATGTTATCGTGCTATGCTCAGCAGCAGGAATTGAAAATGCGGGCATTTCTGTCGTGTTATACCAACGACGTGCAGCAAGTAAGGCCGATACGCTATCGGTTCCCATAAAATTCACGAGGTGTGCAAGTCCTCCTAGCGCAACCGTTTCTAAACTTGATGCGCCCCTCGCTCCGAAATCATGCAATTTAAAAGGCAACCCATCTAAATTATCTGCTGATTTTTCTAATGCTTGTTTAATTTTCTGCTTACAGAAATATGAGATACTTGCGACCGTAGAAGGATACCAAATCGCACGCAATAATGCGGTTTCTAAATAACCAGACAACCAAAAAAATTCAGGATCGGTATTCACGATTTGGCAAACGACGTTTCCTATCGGTAAAACCGTTCCTTCTGGTACTGCCTCAATTTTTAATGGTAAATAACCTTGATGTTTGTCCAGTAAACGCTGCCATCCCGCACGATTAAAGGGCAATCCGTGCCCTTGTAATACAACTTCTGCTTCATCAATATCTTGTTGGCGAATTGGCGTTAACAAATATTCTTTGATAAAAGCCTGTAAACCAAATAAGACCACATCAAAATTTCCACTTCGTGCTTCTACATAATAAGAAACATACTCTGTATTCGGTGGATATTGTTGCCAATGTGATGCCTTATAACTGTCGACATTTAAAATCAGATTGAGAAAATTTGAAGTATACATATCACTTAATCTAAATTTGTTAAAAATAAACCAATGTTTGTTGCATATACTTTACCAAAATTCTTATTAAATAACACGCCATAATTTTAAATCTGGCTCAAGAAACGCCTCGGTTGTTCACTATTTCACGCTTATTAATAAGCATAACAGCTACACATGCATCTATACCTTATTAGAATAATAAAAAACCGCTTAAGTAAGACTACTTAAGCGGTCAAAAGATGAAATCAATTTAACAGAAACTAGGCGTGATAACGTCCTACACCTAATTCATCCTCTTTACGCGTGCGGTTTATTACCATTTGTGGCGACTGTACAACGCGTAGCCCCATTTGATCTTCAGTCCGCACGACTTCACCACGCAATGAATTCGTGAAAACATCTGTGATTTTAATATCAACAAATTTACCAATCATGTCAGGTGTGCCTACGAAGTTAACAATACGGTTAGTTTCAGTACGTCCTGTCAGCTCCATAATATCCTTTTTAGAAGGACCTTCTACTAATACACGCTGCTCAGTCCCTAACATTGCGCGACTAAATTGTGCAGCCTGGTTATTAATACGTTGTTGTAAAAGATACAAGCGTTGTTTTTTCTCTTCTTCAGTCACATCGTCAGGCATGTCTGCTGCTGGAGTACCTGGACGTGCGGAATAAATGAAGCTAAAGCTCATATCAAAATTCACTTGTGCAATTAAATTCATCGTTTGTTCAAAGTCTTCGGCGGTCTCCCCTGGGAACCCTACAATGAAATCTGAACTAATTTGGATTGCTGGACGTACTGCTCTTAATTTACGAATAATTGATTTATATTCTAATGCCGTATGATTACGTTTCATCATCGATAACACACGATCCGATCCACTTTGTACGGGTAGATGTAAAAAGCTAACTAATTCTGGTGTATCACGATAGACATCAATAATATCATCAGTAAACTCTATTGGATGGCTGGTTGTAAAACGAACACGATCAATACCATCAATTGCAGCGACTAAACGTAATAATTCAGCAAACGTACAAATACCTTCATCATGAGTCGGTCCACGATAAGCATTCACATTTTGACCTAATAAATTCACTTCTCTCACGCCTTGTTCCGCTAACTGCGCGATTTCAAACAAGACGTCATCCACAGGACGACTCACTTCTTCACCACGTGTATAAGGTACAACACAGAAAGAACAATATTTATTACAGCCTTCCATAATTGAAACAAACGCAGTTGGACCTTCTGCACGAGGTTCAGGTAAACGGTCAAATTTTTCTATCTCAGGGAAGCTCACATCCACGACCGCACTTTTACCACCACGAATCTGATTGATCATTTCAGGCAAGCGATGCAATGTTTGCGGTCCAAAAATGATGTCAACATAAGGCGCACGAGTACGAATGTGTTCACCTTCTTGTGATGCAACACAGCCACCGACCCCAATCACCAGACCTGGATTTTGTTTTTTTAACTCTTTCCAACGTCCTAATTGGTGGAATACTTTTTCTTGTGCTTTTTCACGAATAGAACAGGTATTTAATAATAATACATCGGCTTCTTCGGGAATTTCAGTTAATTCTAAACCATGAGTGCTGTTGAGTAGATCCGCCATTTTAGATGAATCATATTCGTTCATCTGACAGCCCCATGTCTTAATATGTAATTTTTGTGTCATATCGTTTTAAAAAATTCAGTTAACCTATAAAAAATTCGACTGGCTATTTTACAGGCTTGTCGGTATGCTGGCTAGCTAAAAAAGAGATTTCTTTTGAATTTCCCTCGTTAGCTGTAGAATGTAGCAACAATCAGTAAGAAGGAAAAGAACAATGGCAACCATACAAAAAGAGATCATTGTCGTTGGTGGTGGCATGGTAGGTGCGGCATGTGCGCTAGGTCTAGCTCAACAAGGACAGGATATTCACCTCATTGAACATGCACCTTTGCCGCATTTTGACCCTAATTCACCTTATGATATCCGCATCTCTGCAATCAGTGTTGCTTCGGTAAATTTATTAAAAAAACTTGGTGCTTGGCAATATATTGAAGCCACCCGAATTTGTCCCTATCGGGCTTTAGAAACCTGGGAAATCGATGGATTTTCAACCTATTTTCATAGCCATGAGCTCAATCTGACAGAATTAGGCTTTATGGTAGAAAACAATCTTATCCAGTTAGGGCTGTGGAAAGCATTCGATTCTCTCGCCAATATACAAACCAGTATCGGCATGGCAATTGAAAAAGTCGAAAAGTGCGGTCAAAATTGGCAAATTTTACTTCAGAATGGTGATATTTATTCTGCGCCACTGATTATCGCCGCGGATGGAGCCAACTCACAATTACGTCAACTTGCTGGTATTGGTATAACAGGCTGGCAATATAGACAAAGTTGTTTGTTAATGATTGTCGAAACTGAACTTGATCAACAAGATATTACCTGGCAGCAATTTTATCCCACAGGACCGAGAGCATTCTTGCCATTACTCAATCACCAGGCATGCCTAGTTTGGTATGATAGCCCACAAAAAATTCGTGAACTCACGCAATTGTCGCTAGATAAATTAAGCCTTGAAGTCAATCATGCTTTTCCTGCTCGCTTAGGTAAAGTGAACGTGCAATGCGCGAATAGTTTCGCGTTAACTCGTCGCCATGCACAAGATTACTTCAAGCAAGGTATCGTATTAGTTGGTGATGCAGCTCACACGATTAATCCTCTCGCAGGTCAGGGCGTGAACCTAGGTTTTAAAGATGTTGACGTGTTACTAACTGTCCTCGCACGCGCTAAACAACAAGGTGAATGGCTAGCCAGTGATGAAGTACTTAGCCGTTATCAACGCCAGCGCAGACCCGATAACTTACTCATGCAATCAGGCATGGATCTCTTTTATAAAGCCTTTAAAGACGAAATATTACCACTTAAAATTGCACGTAACTTAGCCTTATTTGCGGCTGATAAGGTAACACCGCTGAAAAAACAAGCGTTAAAGTACGCACTGGGCTTATAAACCCAACTAACAAGAGTGCGGTCAGAATTTATCAAATTCGTACCGCACTAAGTGCAATTAATACCCTTCTTCATGCATATTAGGAAAGAATTGCGCATGTTGAATACGTTTTACACAGGTGTCAATTTTACCCTCTGGATATAACGTCACTTCCCGCCAACCAGGCTGTAATGTATCTAACGTGAAGGAATGATTATCGGGTTTAAATTGAATGCACGTAGAAGGGGTTGCCATCACTTTGTAGCCTTGCCATTCACTATCTACGGCTTGATGGATATGTCCATACATCACGCCTTTCACATTGTTAAAAGAAGATAAGGCTTCTGCTAGTTCATACGCATTACGCAAATTATGTTGATCTAACCATGCCGAGTTAGTAGGCAAAATATGGTGGTGTAATACAATTAACGCATGACGCTCTGGATAGTCTTTCAATTTTGACACTAACCAATCAATTTGATACTGGCTTAACTTACCATGTGGCACACCAAAAACTTGACTATCTAACATTACGATTTGCCAATATTTACCAAGCAAAAGATGTTTTTTTGCATTCAAATGCACTTGGTCTTGGTTAAGAATATCAAACATCTTTGGTTGAAAGTCATGATTACCTGGGATCCAAAATACCATTTTTTCTAAGTGTTTAATTTGATCACAGAAATGGAGATAACCTTCATCACTGCTATCTTGCACAAGATCACCTGTAGCCAGCACGAAGTCATAATCAAAACCACTTTCTTTGATTTCTTTTACCACCTGAACAAAACTTTGAAAGGTATTAATACCAAGTAATTCCCCCTTTTCATCCTTAAACAAGTGCGGATCAGTAATCTGAACGAATTTACATACTTCCGCTACTGTATCATATGTATAAGTACTGAACAAAGCGAACTCCTACGACGAAAATATCAAAATAAAAAATACAAAACTCGTTGTAAATTACCGACTTATCCGGGAAATTTCACCTACTAAAATAAAAAAGTGTTAGCTAGGTCATATTTCTCTCTAAAAATTTGTTAAAAATGAAAGCTAAATCACATTTTTGGTCCAACCACTTGTACAGTGTTTGTTCAAGTTTTTACCTCTGTAAGGATTGATAGTGAAGTTGTAGCCATTGCAATCCCAATACGGCAATCCCATTATCAATTTTGCCTTCATTGACCCATTGATAAGCGGTTTCTCGACTCACAACGTGTACACGAATATCTTCGTTTTCTTCCGCAAGCCCGTGAATGCCTTTTGCTTGTGTGCTATCTACTTTGCCGACAAATAAATGGATACGTTCAATTACACCGCCTGGGCTGTCCCATACGCTTAAACAATGTTGTAAATCAGTAACTAGCACACCAGCTTCTTCTTCACTTTCACGCAATGCCACTTCTTCAGGCTTTTCACCCTCTTCCACCATACCTGCGATGAGCTCTAATAACCACGGTGATTGGCTAGATTGCGGTTGGTAAGCACCAATACGCACTTGTTCCACTAAAATTACCGCATCTTTGATAGGATCATAAGCAATTACTGCGGAAGCTGCGCCTTTTACTAATAACTCACGTGTCACTACGCCACTTTCACCGCCCGCAAATAATTTGTGTTTAAAGTGAACACGTTTTAATTTGAAAAATCCTTTATATAAGCTTTCTTCTTTTAAGATTTCAATATCTTGTTGGCTAAACTGTTGAATATCCATTTTATTATTATCCTCTTAAATTAACTTTTTCTTAGGCGTTCTGTACTGACCAAAAATAACGCCAGCACCATTAATAAGATCGATCCTGAAAACAACAAGGTATTCACCGCACTTGAGTGGTCTACAATAATTAAACGCACCATTGCAGTAATCCCGATGTATATAAAATAGCGCAACGGGAAGTGATAATTCGTTTTAAAATATTTCACAATCAAGGCTAAAAACTCGAAATATAAAAAATACACCACGATCTTTTCAATCAATAAATAAGATGCTTTATTGGTTTCAATAAGCAACACAAGCGCTAAGCTATAGGTTTCTTGTGCTAAGAAAATCACTAAAATAGCCGCTAAAATCACTAAGGAAATATTAAGCACCCACTGCAATAAACTTGAGATTATCTTACTAAAATGGCTATGATTTTGTTCTGATGTCCTCTTTTCCATTGTTTCCCCCACTAAATCCAATAAAAATTAAATAAAAAATCGCTGAAAAATTTCATCTAAATGCTCTGTTAAACAGGCGTTACCTGCAATGTCTTCATTTTGCCAAGAGGCTAATAATATCTCGCCTGAAAACTGTTGTTTAGCAAGATCTGCCACAGGTAAATAGCTGATATGCCAAGGTTCGTAGCCAATCTCTTTCCCTTGTGGTAACTGCGTGAACGGCAATACAAAATCAAAATGTGCTAAATTTTGTTGTAACCACTCACTTAATTCAAAAAAATAACCGCCCTTTTCATATTCCCAAGGTTCTAATTGCAAGCTTTGCCCAGCTGGTAATAAATTCGGATCAAACACGTCAATTTCCGTTCCCCAATGGTGACGGCTGCCTCCTGGTAATGCCGACCAACGCAAAATAGCTTGTGCCTTTTGCCAGTCAGAAAGTGCGGTCAAATTTAATGAATTTCCAAGATCATCGTGGACTTTACGCTCACCGTTGAATTTGCCATTCCAGATTAACTGTTGGCGCTGAAAATCACGAAAGCTACTAGCTGGCTGTAAATTAAAGCCATTTTTCAGTGCACATTGTTGCAATGCTTGAAATGCCTTGAGCGCATCGGCTTGTAAAAAATGATTGTTAGAAAAGGGACAAGGTAAATTGACCAAATGGCTTGGGACCTTACCAGTGAGCTGCTCCGCACTTAGTTTTATATACATTATTTACCCAAAAGATTAACTAAAATTTGTTGATACACTCCACCACACTTGGCTAAATCATTCACATCAACACATTCATTCACTTTATGAATGGTTTTATTAAGTGGACCAAACTCGACAACTTCAGCCCCCATTAACGCAACAAAACGCGCATCAGAAGTGCCACCGCCTGTATCTAAGTGCGGTGTGTTTTTTGTAATTTTTTGTACTGCACTTATCGTCGCATCCACGAGTTTTCCTCTGTCAGTCAAAAATGGCTTACCCGATAAATTCCATTCAATGCGATGTTTTAATTGATGTTTTTGTAGCATTTCAGCCACGGTTTTTTTAATGATTTCATCTGTCACTTCTGTGCAATAACGTAAATTAAACTGCACATAAAGCTCGCCTGGAATGACATTATTACTGCCTGTTCCTGCGTGAATATTGGCGATCTGTAATGAAGTCGGTGGAAAAAATTCATTGCCGTTATCCCATTGATAGGTCGTCAATTCGGTTAAAAATGCCAACGCGTTATGCACAGGGTTTTCGGCTAAATGCGGATAAGCGACGTGACCTTGAATGCCTTGAATGTACAAATTGGCGGTGATTGAACCTCGGCGACCATTTTTCACAATATCGCCCAGCTGCTGTGAACTGGATGGCTCGCCTACAATGCAATAATCAATCGGTTCATTGCGTGCCATTAAAGTTTCCACCACACGCACGGTGCCATCTTTCGCTGCGGCTTCTTCATCGGAAGTAATCAGTAATGCAATCGTACCTAGATGATTTGGGTTAGCTTTGACAAATTCCTCAGCTGCCACCACCATTGCAGCAAGCGAGCCTTTCATATCGGCCGCACCACGTCCATACAACATTTCGTCCACAATTTGAGCAGAAAAAGGTGGATATTGCCATTGTTTTTCATCTCCAACTGGCACCACATCCGTATGCCCAGCAAAGGCAATCACAGGCGATCCCGAACCGTGTTTTGCCCATAAATTTAAAGTGTCATTAAATGGCATCCATTCAATTTGGAAACCTAATTTTTGCAATCTTTCTGCGATCACTTGCTGACAACCTTGATCGTCAGGGCTAATCGATGGGCGACGAATTAATTCACTTGCGAGCTCAATAATCGAATTTTTCATTTTTATACCGCACTTTTGTGGAAACAAATATTCAGGGCAGACGCTCGGTCTGCCCCAAAATATTATTTAAAACAAGCTTCATACTCTTTGACATTAAAACCAATCAAGGCTTTGCCATCTTGCAAAATAATTGGACGTTTAATCAATGTTGGTTGCTCAAACAGCACCTCAAGTGCGGCCTGTTTTGAGAGCGTTTCTTTCACATCATCAGCTAAATTACGCCAAGTTGTACTGCGTTTATTAACTAAATTTTCCCAGCCAAATTGTGCTTCAGCTTGCTCTAGCCACGCTTTATCTAAGCCGTCAACACGATAATCGTGCAATTGATGTGGAATATTATTTGCCACCAACCAACTCAATGCTTTTTTTACGGTATCGCAATTTTTAATGCCATAAACAATAATCATATTGTGTCCTTAAACTAAAAATCCCTAAGATTTATCACCTTAGGGATTTTAGCATATTTCAAAAATTGTGCGTTAATGACTTGTTAATTTACCCAATAAACTATTCATACGTTTAATAAACGCCACTGGGTTTTCTAACGAGCCACGCTCTGCCAACATTGCCTGCTCTAGCAATAATTCAATCCAATCTGCAAATTGTTGTTCGTCAGCAATGTCCGCCACTTTTTGCACCAAACTATGCTCTGGGTTTAATTCAAAGGTATATTTCACCTCTGGCATTGCTTGACCTGCTGCAGCAAATAATTTTGCCATTTGAGTTGTCATCTGGTCATTGCCTGTTGAGACTACCGCTGGCGTGTCGGTCAAACGGTGAGTTAAACGTACTTCTTTCACGCGTTCACCAAGCAAGTTTTTCACACGCTCAACAAACGAAGCAAACTGTTCATCTTGCTGTTTTTGCTCTTCTTTTTCTTCGTCAGCTAAATCGCCAAGATCTAAATCCGCTTTGCTGATAGTTTGTAGCTGTTTGCCGTCAAATTCAGTTAAATAGCTTAGCATCCACTCATCAATGCGATCAGATAACAATAAAACTTCAATGCCTTTCTTATTGAATAACTCTAAGTGCGGTGAGTTTTTGGCTGCTACATAGGTATCGGCAGTGATGTAGTAAATCGCTTTTTGTCCTTCTTTCATACGTGCTACGTAATCCTCTAAAGACACCGTTTGCTCGCTACTGTCATTATGTGTTGAAGCAAAACGCAATAACTTCGCGATGCTTTCTTTATTCGCAAAATCTTCTGCAGGGCCTTCTTTTAACACTAAACCAAATTCTTTCCAGAAATTTTGGTATTTCTCTGCATCATCTTTAGCTAATTTTTCGAGCATTTGTAATGAACGTTTAGTGAGTGCTTTACGCAATGCAGCGGTCACCTTGTTATCTTGTAGAATTTCACGCGACACATTTAATGGTAAATCGTTGCTATCAATTAAACCACGCATAAAACGCAGATAATTCGGCATAAATTGTTCTGCATCGTCCATAATAAACACACGTTGGACATACAATTTTAAGCCGTGTTTATGCTCACGATTAAATAAATCCCAAGGCGCTTTTGCTGGCACATAAAGCAAGCTCGTGTATTCTTGATTACCTTCTACGCGGTTATGCGACCAAAGCAGCGGATCGGCAAAATCGTGGCTAATATGCTTATAAAACTCTTTATACTCATCTTCTGAAATTTCATTTTTTGAACGGGTCCAAAGCGCCTGCGCTTTATTAATTTTTTCCCACTTAATACCCGTTTCCTTGCCTTCATCATCATATTCTTTAGCTAAAATTTCTACTGGCAGGCCAATATGGTCGGAATATTTGCTGATAATTTCACGCAAACGCCACTCGTTTAAAAACTCTTTTTCATCTTCACGTAAATGTAGGGTGATTTCAGTACCACGTTCTTTTTTCTCAATATCGGCAACAGAATATTCACCTTCACCCGCTGATTCCCAAAGCACCGCTTTGTCCGCACTTTCGCCTGCTGCACGTGTTTTGACGCTCACTTTATCCGCCACGATAAAGGCAGAATAAAAACCCACACCAAACTGACCAATTAATTGGCTGTCCTTAGCTTGATCTTGCCCTAATGAGCTTAAAAACTCTTTCGTACCTGATTTTGCAATTGTACCAAGATGATCAATCACTTGATCACGAGTCATCCCGATACCGTTATCACTAATCGTTAATGTGCCTTTTGCTTCATCAAAACTGATACGCACTTTTAAATCGCCATCACCTTCATACAATTCTGGTGCAGAAAGCGCTTTAAAGCGTAATTTATCCGCCGCATCAGAGGCATTTGAAATTAATTCACGTAAGAAAATTTCTTTATTGGAATATAAAGAATGGATCATTAATTGAAGAAGTTGTTTAACTTCAGATTGAAAACCACGAGTTTCTTGATTATTCGACATAGCATTTCCTTTTATTACGCTAAAACACACAAGTGCTTTTAGATATAAGAGCAAAAAAGGAAATTTCAAGAGAGGGAAAAGCAAATTTAAGACAAAAAAAGTGCAGTAAAAAATTGATGATTTTTACCGCACTTTTTTAACCGCAACGAATCACATCCACACTAAAATTCGTAACGTAAGCCTAATGTTGCACCATAATTACTGATTCGAATTTCATCCAGTTTACCGAGATAGTTATATTCTACAGTCCCGACTAGTGCAAAATTGGGTGTAAAGTAGTAACTCGCACCTGCAAGAAGCCCTATGCCGACTCGTGTCACTGAGGTATTGTAATGTTCATAACCAAGCACGTGCGGCTCTAGTTCATCAAGTGGAACATATAACCAGCCTTGAGGTTTATTATCCTCTTCTGAATTAACATGACTTGGCGGGAGTGCGCCTGCAATATCCTCTGCAATATCTCCTGCAATATCTTTTGGAGACATTAATACTGTATTCGCATTAACAGGAACATGAGTTGCATTCCAAAATCCATAGGATAAATAAGTCCCACTCACTTCACCTGACATTTTACTGACTGCAACGCGCAAACCTAAAAATGGCTTAAAGGGGGTCGTTGTTTTAAAATCGTAAATAAAACTTAAACCCGTTGAATCTAATTTTAACTTTTCTCTAAATACGTCAGAATCAAATGAAGAAGGGACTTGGTAAACTAATTTTCCTTCAACTTCATTAACGTGTGTTTTATCTAATGCAATTCTCATATTAGCAAAGCGATATCCTAAACTAATACGTTGTGAAAAGGTAGCGGTGTTTAAATCAACAAGCAGTTCAGATGTTTGACGCTTCCATTGTGATACACCAAGATCAGCTTGAATATAAAAATTAGCATGAGCATTGAATGTAAATAATATCGTAGTCAATAATATAAATAATATTTTTTTCATTGTTATATTCCTTTAGGTCTCTATTCTTTTATTCGTATTTGTCAAAATATTTCATTTCCACAAATCTAACGCATAGTTTACAACCAAAAACAACAAAAGAAAACGCTTACACAAGAAAAATGGTTTAAAATACAGTAATCTTAAGTAAAATTCTTAAAGAAAATGTAAGCGTTTTATATTATATTCCATTCAAAAATTGACATAAAGCAAAAATAGATAACCGAACATCTCCCCAATAATTTAAACCATTATTAAAAAATCATGAGAGATAAATAAAATAGCGAAATAAAATATCAAAAATAAAAATACGGTAAAATTTTGATTTATTTTACCGTATTTAATGAACTAACAGAAAAATGAAATAAAACTAAAATGAGTAACGTAAACCCAGTTTAAAACTGTAGTTATTCATGTTCGCTGTATTGAATTTCCCTAAGTAATTATACTCTGCCGTACTAACCAAAGATAAATGCGGTGTCAATTCATAGCTTGCTCCAATTAACAGCCCAACACCTATTCGATTAAGCTTTGAATTATATTTCTCTGAAACCACTTCAAACTCAGGAAGAGGTTGTGGTTGTGGTTGTGGCTGTGGCTGTGGCTGTGGCTGTGGCTGTGGCTGTGGCTGTGGCTGTGGCTGTGGCTGTGGTTCAATTGTATCTATAGGGTAGTATGGAAGTGGGTCAAGTATTGGCGCGTATGGTGGAACAGCTGCTCGATGTTCAGGTGCCCCCTGAACTGTAATGAATGGCAACTCATCCCCATTATCTTCCCCCATCAAATCATCTTCGTTATACGGCGCAGACCACCAACTTATAAGCGGGGCTTGTTGATTCGATGTATATTGAGAATTAAGACGGTTAAATGACACTCTCATTCCAATGAAAGGTTTAAATTTTGAGCCCATATCAAAATCATAAACCGCACTTAAACCCGTTGATTCAAGTTTTAAGGTATGAGATTGCTCTATTTTATCCCAGCCCGCACTGTACTGATGATATTGCTTTATCTTACTATAATGGGTGTAGTCTAAAGCGACTCTCACAGGATTAAATTTATAACCTAAACTTAATCGTTGATCGTAAGTTGTCCCATCTAAGGGAACTGCCCCTTCAACATAATTGGGAGCACCTGAGGCAGGGATCACATCCCCTGATCGCTGAGAATATTCAACTACTCCAACATTACTTTTCAGTTTCTATACACCAAGATCCGCCTGAATATAAAAGTGTGCATTCGCTGTTAATGCAAAACAGGTTCCAATTGATAAAACTAATAATGATTTTTTCATCATATTCCTCCATGGTATATAATTATTTCATCTGTTACTCATCTTAAACAAGTATCAATGATGGCTTATTAACAAATAACAAGGTTATTTTATATCCACAGAAAATAAAAATTAAGCAAATCGTTTGTAAAAAATAAAATTCTCGTAATAAAAATAAGCATACTTTGCTAAAAATCAAATAAAGAATAAAAAACAAGCAAAATCAAGAAAAGAAACGATAATTAATATCAACAATAAGAATAATATTAAAATAAAGAAGGATTAAAATAAATTAACATTTAAAAACATCAAGTTATTACATGATTTATTTATAAATCAACTTTCCCTTACAGTTTTTACAAAAATAACTTATACCTTTATTTTGACAATTATCATGACGTCGACGACTCAAATGATGTGTTCCACACTGACATTCATACAGAAAGCGATGTTTCATTATATTTTTCGTATCAAATTGATGATAAATATGAGGTTCTAATTGAAATACATTGATCATAATAGTTTTCCACTCTATACCATGTGGTTTAATTTGACCAAATAATTGGTATGCAATCAAATGCGCTAATTCATGGGGAACAACCTGACGAATAAATTCCTCACGATTTTCTAATAATAAAGTACGGTTTAATCGGATCTCATTTTCTTGCAAATATGCAACACCCGCTTTTAGCCCACGAACTTGATAATTGATAATAGGAATAGGGAAAGGACGTTGAAAATACGCTTCTGCAAGCTGCAAACACTGTGTGACTTTACGCAATACCTGCATTTTTAACTGACGAAACTGGCTTTCTGATTGTCTATTCATGAAAAAAAGAAGGCGAACGTTGTCCGCCTTTATTCAGATAACGAGTAAATTATTTTAACCCTGCAGCCACTCTTAACTCTTCTGCACGATCAACTTTTTCCCAAGGGAATTGTTCACGACCAAAATGACCATAAGCAGCTGTTTCACGGTAAATTGGTTGAATGAGATTGAGCATCTTAATTAAACCATATGGACGTAAATCAAAAAACTCACGTACTAATGACACTAGCAATTCATTTGCCACTTTACCTGTACCAAAGGTTTCCACCATAATAGATGTTGGATCTGCCACACCAATCGCATAAGAGAGCTGGATTTCGCAACGATCCGCAAGTCCTGCAGCAACAATATTTTTTGCCACGTAACGCGCAGCATAAGCGGCTGAACGGTCAACTTTAGAGGGATCTTTACCAGAGAATGCCCCACCACCATGACGTGCCGCCCCACCATAAGTATCCACAATAATTTTTCGCCCCGTTAAACCACAATCGCCCATCGGTCCACCGATGACGAAACGACCTGTTGGGTTGATAAAATATTTAGTTTCTTTCGATAGCCACTCAGCTGGTAAGACAGGTTTGATGATTTCTTCCATCACTGCTTCATGCAAATCATGTTGGCTAACACTATCACAATGTTGTGTTGAAAGCACAACCGCATCTACACCCACAATTTTGTTATCTTCATATTTTAACGTGACTTGACTTTTGGCATCGGGGCGTAACCAATCTAATGTACCATTTTTACGAACTTTTGCTTGGCGCTCCATTAAACGATGCGCATACGTAATGGCTGCTGGCATTAAGACATCTGTTTCATTGGTCGCATAACCAAACATAATCCCTTGGTCACCTGCGCCTTGATCTAATGGATTCTCACGATCGACCCCTTGATTAATGTCAGAAGATTGTTTACCAATCGCATTTAATACCGCACAAGAATGCCCATCAAAGCCCATATCCGAATGCTTATAACCAATATCGCAAATCACTTGACGTGTTAAATTTTCAATATCAACCCATGCTGATGTCGTAATTTCACCACCGACTAATGCCATGCCTGTTTTCACATAGGTTTCACACGCAACACGTGCTTTAGGATCTTGTTTAAGAATTTCATCGAGTACTGCATCAGAAATCTGATCCGCAATTTTATCTGGATGCCCTTCTGACACTGACTCCGAAGTAAATAAGTAACTTGACATATTGTCCCTTTAAATTGTCTTAATTTTAGATATTTCTACGTCTGGATGGCTATAATACGCCTTTCAATGAAAATTTCAATGTTTAGCGAAAAAAATTCCTCTATTGAATATATCCAATAGAGGAAATAATAGGTAATTACATTAAAGTGGCTAGGTTAAAAAAGCTCATTTTCAACAAAGAAATAAGCGATCTCTCGTTTTGCACTTTCAATACTATCTGAACCATGCACAGAGTTATGACGCCCATCCAGAGCAAATTCACGACGAATTGTGCCTTCTGCCGCTTGCTCAGGATTAGTTGCACCGATCAATGCGCGGTAATCTTTAACCGCATTCTCTTTTTCTAATACTAATGCAACAACTGGTGCCGATATCATATAAGCAACTAAATCAGCAAAAAAGGCTTTGCCTTCATGCTCTGCATAAAATCCCTCTGCTTGTTTTTGAGTTAACTGTATCATTTTGGCACCAACGACATTGAAGCCTGCTTGCTCAAAACGACTTAAAATTGTCCCGATTAAATGCCGTTTTACTGCATCAGGTTTAATCAGAGATAAAGTTCTTTCTACTGCCATCACGCCTTCCTTAACCATGTGCTTTTTTTACTAAGAAATGTGCTAATGTTTGCACACCAATGCCTGTTGCGCCCACTGCCCATAAATCACTTGCCGTTTTGCGGTAGGTGGCAGAACAGTCAATATGTAACCAATTTTGTTGATAATTTTCCACGAAATAAGATAAAAATGCGGTCGCAGTACTGGCGCCTGCTCCGACAGGAACAGTGCCTGTATTCGCGATATCCGCAAAAGCGGTACTAATTTGTGAACGGTGTAGTTCGGCGAACGGTAAACGCCAGAAAGGTTCTTTTTCTTCATGTGCCGCGGCAAATAACGCTTCAACCAATTTATCGTCCATGGACAACACAGAATGATAATCATTGCCTACTGCCATTTTGGCTGCGCCTGTTAATGTCGCACAATCAATAATAACCTGTGGCTTTTGTTGATCTGCTTCAATCAATCCATCCGCTAACACTAAGCGACCTTCTGCATCTGTGTTTAAAATTTCAGCCGTTACCCCATTACGGTAACGAATAATGTCACCTAATTTAAACGCATTGCTGCTCACTAAGTTTTCTGCACAGCATAAATAAAGTTTTACACGTTGCTGCAATCCACGAGCGATCGCTAATCCTAACGCCCCTGTAACCAGTGCTGCGCCCCCCATGTCCGTACGCATTGTACTCATACCTTCGCTGGGTTTAATACTATAACCACCGCTATCAAAAGTAATCCCTTTCCCAACTAAACAGGCTAATACTGGTGCCTCTGGGTTGCCTGTTGGGTTAAAATCAAGTTGTAACATCACAGGTGGATTGGCTGAGCCACGTCCGACGTTCCAAATACCGTGGTAATGTTGTTCTTTTAATGCTTCACCTGAAATCAATTTAAATTGAACCGCACTTTTCTCGCCATACGCTTCTGCTTGTTCCTCAATAAAGGCGGCTGCACGTTTGGCTAATTCAATAGGTGTAATCTCTTCTGCGGGTGCATTAATTATTTCACGTACAAAATCGCCGCACTGGATACGTGCAAGTAATTCAGCTTGCGGCGCCTCATCAAGATGCGGAAACGCTAAGGCATAATCTTGTTTTGCCGTATAAAAACCTTGATAGAATGCCCAACAGTTTTCTAAATTCCAGTTTTCCCCAATTAACTCTACGTCTTTAATCCCTTGACCACGTAATTTGCGGGCGGCTTTTTGAACTAATGTGCATTCTGCATTATCACAGACGTGAATGGTGGCTTGTTCTTGATTAAAACTCAACAGCGCCTTTTTCCCCCACACGTCACTGGCGGCTTGGTAGGAAAGGGTAATTTGCATTGGCATAATATGTCCTTTTATTTATTGTGATGATAAAAATAAAGTGCGGTCCACTATACCAGTTTTTCCGCACTTTAGTAGTCCATCCCGCAAAATATATTACGCTTGCCGTGCAAAATCATTGAGGTACCACATGACTGTACGAGTCAATCCTGAACTAAAATCGGTTTCTGGTAACCAGCCTAATTCGTTCTGTATTTTTTCACCACTCATTGCATAACGCACATCATGTCCAGGTCTATCCGCAACAAAAGTAATTAATTGCTTAAAGTCCTCAACTGACTTAAGTTGATGCTCAAAAGGAGCTAATTGACCTGAGCACTTTAACTGGTTGAGCAAATCACACATTTCTGTCACTACGGACAAATTCGTTCTTTCACCATTACCACTAATATTATATGTTTCCCCAACTCTTCCCTGTGTTAAAACTAAATAGAGTGCACGAGCATGATCGTCCACAAATAACCAATCGCGAGATTGTTGTCCATCGCCATAAAGCGTTAATGGTTTACCTTGCAACGCCTGTGAAAGCATAAAAGGAATCAATTTTTCAGGATATTGATAGTAACCATAATTATTCGCACTATGCGTCACTAAAATCGGTAAACCATAAGTGCGATACCATGCGCGCACGAAATGATCACTTGACGCTTTGGACGCTGAATAAGGGTTACTAGGATGATACGGGGACTGCTCTGTAAAAGCAGGGGTCGCATGTGCTAAGTCCCCAAACACTTCATCCGTGGAAACATGGTGAAAACGAAAGGTCGATTGTTGATACTTAGGTAAGTGAGTCCAATAGTGACGTGCTGCCTCTAATAAAACATAAGTTCCCACAACATTCGTTTGAATAAATGCGGCTGCACCTGCAATTGAGCGATCCACATGGCTCTCTGCAGCTAAATGCAACACACAATCTGGCTGATATTGCGTAAAAATCTGCTCAATTTTTTCCGCATCAGTGATGTCGACCTGCTCAAAAACATAACGAGGGTTCTCTTTCACACTGTCTAAAGCAGAAGGATGGCTCGCATAAGTTAATTTATCAACATTTACCACCCTATCTGACGTCATTTCAAGAATATATCGGATGACTGCTGAGCCAATAAAACCTGCCCCACCTGTAATTAAAATGGTTTTTATCATCGTTTTCTACCTTAAGAGATGGTCACAAAACAAAATCGTTTTCATCGCCTATCTTACCTCGTTCTTGTATCAGGCATAATAAAAACTTTGCTGAACTGCACAAAAACGGTATAATCCGCAAGTATTTTTTTATTAAATCCCGCAAAACAACGCGCGCGGTCAAAATTTATCGTTATCCAGAGGAAACAATGGCAAAAGAAGATTGCATTGAAATGCAAGGAACAATTTTAGAAACCTTGCCAAACACGATGTTTCGTGTTGAATTAGAAAATGGTCACGTTGTGACAGCACATATTTCAGGTAAAATGCGTAAAAACTATATCCGTATTTTAACGGGTGACAAAGTCACGATTGAAATGACACCTTATGATTTAAATAAAGGTCGTATTATTTTCCGTAGTCGCTAATACCCTATTTAAAAAAGCACTGACCAGTCAGTGCTTTTTTATTGCTTATTGTTTTGATGTACTTAATATCCGATGACGAAGTAAACGCCCTATTCCGCGGATCAAGAGCAATAAGCAAGAGAGGGCATAAATCGGCAAGTTTCCAAGTACTGCATAAGGGGTCTTCCCTACTGTCGCGATAACCTCATGAGTAAGCGTTGTTTCTACAAATTGTGGCGCTTGTGCCACCACTTGACCTTGCTCATCAATAAATGCACTCACCCCCGTATTTGTTGCGCGAATCACGGGCTTACCCAGCTCTAACGCTCGCATTCTTGCCATTTGTAAATGTTGCCAAGGTCCGATTGAATCACCAAACCACGCATCATTTGAAATTGTCAGAATAAAATCTGTATTTTGTCGAAGACTCTGACGTAACTGCTCTCCCAGAATAATTTCATAACAAATTGCAGCGCTAAAATGCTTATTTTTCACCAGAAGTGGGGCTTGTTGTGACTCCCCCGACTGAAATGCCGACATCGGTAAATTAAATACAGTTCCTAACGGTCGTAACAGACTTTCCAACGGCACATACTCACCAAAAGGCACCAGATGATGTTTATTATAACGATGAGGCGTATCAAGTGAATAAGGCTGCGAAGGATTACCCAATGTCATGATCGAGTTAAATAATTTACCTGCCTGTTCATCTTGAAAGATTGTGCCAATCATCACTTCCGTCCCTGCTTGCTGAGCTGCGGACTGTAAACTAGCAAAGAAAGGTTGAATATGATTTTCTAACACAGGCAAGGCTGATTCTGGCAAAATAATGACATCCGTTTTGCCTAGGTGCTGCGCAATCAACTTTTGATAAATCGCTAACGT
The DNA here is from genome assembly GCA_000973525.1 of Pasteurella multocida subsp. multocida OH4807. Lineage (NCBI taxonomy): Bacteria > Pseudomonadati > Pseudomonadota > Gammaproteobacteria > Pasteurellales > Pasteurellaceae > Pasteurella > Pasteurella multocida. The sequence goes on from CP004391.1 coordinate 665,932, forward strand.
ACTGTAAAGGTATTCCGGCGCCCACTTCAGATTTTGTTCAATATTTCCTTGCGCTAACGTCACATTTAACCGACTGTCTTCTCTTTTTTTCACATATGTCGTTTGTGATGTATAAGCACTGAGCACAGCCACAATCACTAATAACATAGCCTCTACCGCAGCAACATGAAACTGTCTTGGGTGTGCAAATAGTGCAAGGATAATATTCACAATAACCGCACTGACCCACATGACAAAAAATGTCACACCGGTTACACCAAATAATTGTGCTAAATGTGAAAATGGACTATCGATTTGACTGTAACCAAATTGTAACCAAGGAAAACCCGTGAAGACCCAGCCACGAAGAAATTCAGTCCCCGTCCAAATAACAGGAAACAAGGCTACGCTACGTACCTGAAAGCGATGTATTAAATAAGCAAAGAGTACGGGATAGAGTGCAAGATAAGCAGAAAGCAACACGACCAGTAAGTAACTAATAGCAAGCGGAGCCCCGCCAAATTGATGAATACTGACGTGTAACCAATGTACCCCAAAAGTAAAAAAGCTCAAGCCCCACAAAAATGCGCCGATAAGTGCGGTCTTTTGTTCAGAAATTTTAATGACCAACAATAAACCAATAACAGAAACATAAGCGAATCCCCAATAGTCAAAGGGAGAAAATGCTAATACACCTAATGCCCCAGACAGTATCGCAATGATATACATCCACATCGTCTTTTTTTTCATATTGCTCCAAATAATTAAGCACGAGTAAAAACTCGTGCTAATTGTTTCGTTTATTCCATAAGATTACTCTTCTTTATTTTCTTCCGCTTTTTCAATTTCCGCTAGCTGTTCATCTGTGACCGTAACGCGTAGTTGAATTAAACGGCGACTGTCTGCAGAAGTGACTTTAAAATTGATATTTTCAATAGTAATATCTTCACCCCGTTTCGGCAAATAACCAAAAGCTTGCATCACTACCCCACCGATGGTATCCACTTCCTCATCTTCAAAATGAGTATTAAACTGTTGGTTAAAATCTTCAATGTCCGTTAATGCTCGTACTGCATAAGTATGGCGCGAAAGTTGGCGGACATTGACCACTTCTTCTTCATCAAATTCATCTTCAATATCACCAACAATTTGTTCTAAGATATCTTCAATGGTCACAAGCCCAGACACCGCACCAAACTCATCGACAACAATCGCCATATGAAAACGTTCTGAACGGAAATCTTTTAACATTCGATCGACCCGTTTACTTTCAGGTACAATCACGGCTGGTCGTAATAATGGCATCAGATCAAATTCTTCCGCGTTAGTACGCAAAAACTTAAGCAGATCTTTAGCATGTAGAATGCCAGCAATATTATCACGTTCATCCGTAATCACAGGAAACCGTGAGTGAGCGGATTCGATAATCGTATCAAGACAAGAATCAAGGTTTTGACCAGTTTGGATAAAAACAATTTGTGAACGTGGAATCATGATATCACGTACTCGTAACTCCGCGATTTCCATCACGCCTTCAATCATCTCACGTGTATCCTGATCAATCAGATCATTTTGTTCTGAATCGCGAATCACCTCCACCAACTCTTCGCGGTTCTTTAATTCCCCTTGGAAAAATCGTCCAAATAAAGATTGAAAAAAACTTTTCTTGTGTGAAGTGTCAGTTTGATTCGTATTCGATGGTTCTTCGTTTAACATAAAAATTAGAATAAGTTTCCGTCAACATTGACCGTTAAAAAGTAACATATTTCTTATATGATAGCAAAAAAAGCCCCTAGACAGTGGGGCAATATTACTACAATTCGCATTGATTATTATAAAAATTTAAACTGCGTCCAATGCTGATATTTTTCATAGGCTCGACTCATCCCTCCAAATTTCCACCACTCAGGATGGTTTGGTGTATCTGGCAGGGCTTGCGTTTCAAGCGCTACACCAGCATAGTCCGCATAAACGGAGGCTAAACGGGTAGGCGTCCCGGCTAAAAAATTACCCGTATAAACTTGCAACGCAGGTTGCGAGGTAGATACATGTAGACTCAATGAACCATCACTTGCAGTTAAAATCGCGCTGGTCTGCGTCTTATCTTCGTTCAATAAAAAGGCATGATCATAACCTTTAACTAAAACCTGTTCATCTTGCAAAAAATCCTGACCAATTTTTTTCATTCGGCGAAAATCAAAACTGGTCTGTTGCACCGATTTCAATGGTCCATTCGGAATGCCTTCTGCATCAACGGGTAAATAGTAGTCTGCATTTAATTGCAAATAATGAGTACGAATATCCGCCCCATAATCTGCATCATTTAAATTGAAGTACGCATGGTTAGTTAAATTGAGAGGACCGTCTTGGTCTGTTTCAGCGTCAAACCTTACCTCGACACAGTTTTCTTCTGTCAATGTATAAGTTAATGTCACATTGAGATTCCCCTGAAAGCCTTGATCCCCATCCACAGAAAAAAGTGTAAAACGCACAAAATTATCACCGCACTGTGCAACACGCCAGCGCTTACCATTAAATCCTGTGGTCCCACCATGCAATTGGTGGCGACCGTGATTAAGATCCAGTTGAATCGTTTTACCATTCAGCACAAATTGTCCCTGTGCAATACGATTCGCATAACGACCTACCGTCACTCCTAAATAGGCTTGTTGGCTGGGGTAGTCCTCGACTCTACAGCCTAATAACACTTCGCGTAATACCTGTTGAACTGGTACTTTGCATGACATCCATGTCGCGCCCCAATCCATTACTTGAATAGTCATACCTTTCGTATTTGTTAATGTAAATAACTGAAATGGCAGACCATCTGGCGCGCATCCTTGTGCTGTTTGCATCAGCATACCGTTACCCCTTGTGATGCTGTGCAAACATAAAAGTCCTCTTTTAATCCTGTTTGTTTTTCATAGTTATCTGCAATAATTTGACGGACAGCATCCACTTTCTCGATAGGTGCCACAGCAACAATACACCCACCAAAACCACCACCAGTCATGCGAGCGCCTCCCGTTTTACCGATCGCCACTTGCGCTAATTCAACTAAATAATCAATTTGTGGTACGGTGATCTCAAAGTCATCACGCATAGAATCGTGCGACTGTCCCATTAACTCACCTAATAAAGCCAAATTTCCACTTTGGAGTGCTTGCACGGCATCCAGTACACGTTGATTTTCTGTGACCACATGACGTGCGCGTTTTGCAACCTCTGCATCAAACGCAGTTAATTCTGCTTCTCGTTGTTTAAATTGTGTAAGTGAGACATCACGCAGTGCTTTGACGCCGAAGAATTTCGCTGCTGTCTCACATTGTTGACGACGGGTATTATATTCTCCTGCTACCAAATCGTGCTTTACATGAGAATTAACAATCATCACCGCAACGTTGCTGGGAATCGGTGTTGGAACAGTATCCAATGTGCGGCAATCAATCATCAATAAGTGATCTTTTTGACCTAATGCAGAAATAAGTTGATCCATATTGCCACATTGGCAACCAACGAACTGGTTCTCTGCCTTTTGACCAATCAACGCAATCTCAGTATTAGTTAATGCCAATTGCCCTAATTGTTGGCAAAATTTTCCCACTGCGACTTCTAACGAAGCAGAAGAACTTAATCCCGCAGATAGCGGAACATTGCCTGAAATAACTAAATCGGCACCTTGCTGAAATGTGGGATAACGTTCTTGAATAAATTTCACGACACCACGTACATAGCCAGTCCACTTTTTACGAGGTTCAGGCACAATTGGCTGCGCTAAATCAAATTCGTCCCACGCAGTTAAATCACCCGCAAAAACGCGAAACACACTATCTTGGCGTGGTTTACCACTAATTGCGGTACCATAATTAATCGCACAAGGCATCACAAAACCATCGTTGTAATCTGTATGCTCGCCAATGATATTCACACGCCCAGGCGCATAAACATTTAACGTAGGTTCAGTATGAAATTTTTGCTGGAATAAATTTTGAGCGGATTGCTGAGGGGTCATGTTATATTCCTTTTTATTTATCTGTTTTATTGTTATTCTCGCTGTTTAGCATTGAGTCAATGTATCATTCACGCCTTTACTTTTGCTTATAATGCACATCACTGAGCACACGAAGTCTTTCCGCCGCTTGCTCCGCAGTCAAATCACGTTGCGATTCACCTAACATTTCATACCCGACCATAAACTTGCGTACTGTCGCTGAACGTAAAAGAGGAGGATAGAAATGCGCATGTAATTGCCAATGTTCATTGCTGTCTTGATTAAAGGGTGCAGCATGGAATCCCATAGAATACGGGAACGAAATCTCAAATAAGTTATCGTATTTTGTCGTTAATTTTTTCAGTGCCAGCGCCAGATCGTTGGCTTGTGCATCAGTTAAATCGGTTAAGCGTTTAACCTGTACTTTAGGTAATAATAAAGTTTCAAATGGCCATACTGCCCAATAAGGTACCACCGCTAACCAATGCTCAGTCTCAACCACAATACGTTCTTTTAATTCTAGTTCACGTTTTACATAATCGACCAACATTACTGAGCCGTGTTTTTCAAAATACGCCCGTTGGGTTTGATCTTCACGCACGACTTCATTTGGTAAAAAACTGTTTGCCCAAATCTGTCCATGCGGGTGAGGATTTGAGCACCCCATTGCAGCTCCTTTGTTCTCAAAAATTTGTACCCATTGATATGTTTTCCCTAATTCATGCAACTGGTCCTGCCACACTTTAATCACTTCTGTGATTTCTTCGACTGTTAATAACGGTAAGGTTTTGCTATGATCAGGTGAAAAGCAAATCACGCGACTTTCGCCTTGTGCTTTTGAAATTTGGAATAAAGGATCTGTCGTATTTTCTGGATTAGGGGTATCCTCTAATAGTGCAGAAAAGTCATTTTTGAACACGAAAGGCTTTTTATAATCTGGGTTTTGTTCACCCGTAATTCGCTTATTACTCGGGCAAAGATAACAACTTGGATCATGAGTGGGCTTTTCATCCTCAGCAACTTTCTCTTGTTGCCCTTGCCATGGCCGTTTGGCACGATGTGGTGAGACAAGCACCCACTGGTCTGTTAATGGATTATATCGACGATGTGGATGTTCAGTTGGTTCAAATACTTGATGACGCATCTTTTATACTCCCGACGTCTGAAAACGGTTACATTTTATGATTGGCATAAGATAGCAAATTAGTAAAAATAAACTGTTAACTAGATCACAAAATCGATAAATCTGTCACGATTTCCCCTCATTTTTGTGACCGAGTTGTCAAAATTAAAGGTAAGCGTTTTCAAATATCACAAAAATTTTATATGATGAGAGTAAGTTGTTCTCAAAGGAAAGGTCATATTAATTATGGTTACTATTCATGATGTAGCACAACACGCAGGCGTCTCTGTCGCCACGGTGTCTCGTGTACTAAACAACCACCCTTCTGCTAGTACGAAAGCACGCCTTGCCGTAAAAACAGCAGTAGAAAAACTAGGTTACCAGCCAAATGCCAATGCGCAGGCACTTGCGATGAAAAATACCGATACGATCGGCGTTGTCGTCACCGACGTCACCGATGCCTTCTTCGCAATTTTAGTTAAAGCCGTTGATAAAGTGGCTGAAGAATATAAGAAAACCATACTAATCGGTATTGGCTACCATAATGCAGAAAAAGAGAAAGAAGCAATTGATACGTTGTTACGTAAACGCTGCAGCTGCCTTGTCGTGCATGCTAAAGCACTGAGCGATGACAGTCTCAGCCAATATTTAGAAAAAGTGCCAGGCATGGTTATCATCAACCGAATTGTAGCAGGGTATGAACATCGTTGTGTGAGTTTAGATAATGAAAAAGGTACTTTTGTTGCAACAGAAACCTTAATTAAACTGGGACACAAAAAAATCGGTTATATTGGTTCTAATCACCATATTACAGATGAAATCGAAAGAAAACGTGGTTATCTTTCAGCACTTAAAGAACATCATATCCCTGTTATTGAGCACGCTATTACGCATAGCACACCGGATTTCGAAGGCGGGGAAGAGGCGATGATCAATCTATTAAGCTATAATGCTGATCTCACCGCTGTCGTAGCCTATAATGACTCAATGGCTGCAGGTGCGATCTCTGTCTTGAGCGAAAATAATATTAATGTGCCAAAACAATGTTCGATCATTGGTTTTGATGATATGCCTATTGCGCGTTATTTAATTCCTAAATTGACAACTATCCGTTACCCGATTGATTTAATGGCAACTTATGCAGCCAAATTAGCACTCAGCTTAGTTGATCAAGATGTGAAAACACCAACGCATATCCAGTTTAATCCAACATTAGTAAGACGTTTCTCAACCGAGCAAAAATAAGCTATCTCAAGGTATTGGAAACGTAAACATTTTTATTAACCCATATAAAAAGTGCGGGGAATTTCAAACGAATTTTCCCGCATTTTTTTCACATACAGTAGAAAAAAACACCTAAAAGTGTGATCTAGGTAACATTTTTATTAGTTAATTGTAATCGTTTTCACAAATGTGAGTGAGATCACAGTCTTTAAATATATTTTCCAGTATGATTCTTGCCAGTTATCTAGGCAAAGTGGGTTAAAAGCAAAAAGATAACAAAATCCATTCGTTCCAAACAGGAGAGTTATTATGAAAAAAACCGTATTAAGCGCAGTCGCTTTAGCAGTAGGTCTAGGTGTTGCTGCCTCAGCAGCTCAAGCAGCAGATCGCATTGGTGTAACCATTTACAAATATGACGATAACTTCATGTCACTGATGCGTAAAGAAATCAATAAAGAAGCTGAACAATTCAAAAACATTGAGTTATTAATGAATGACTCACAAAACGCACAAGCTGTACAAAATGACCAAGTCGATGGTTTGATTTCTAAAGGTGTAAAAGTATTAGCAATCAACTTAGTAGACCCAGCAGCGGCACCAACTATTATCGGTAAAGCAAAACCAGATGACATTCCTGTTGTGTTCTTCAACAAAGATCCAGGTGCAAAAGCGATTGGTAGCTATAAACATGCATACTATGTGGGCACAGATCCGAAAGAGTCTGGCTTAATCCAAGGGTCATTAATTGCAAAACATTGGAAAGCTAACCCAGCATACGACTTAAACAAAGATGGTAAAATCCAATATGTGTTATTAAAAGGCGAACCAGGTCACCCAGATGCTGAAGCACGTACTAAATTCGTTATCGAAGAATTAAATAACAAAGGTATCCAAACTGAACAATTATTCATCGATACGGGTATGTGGGATGCCGCATTAGCGAAGGATAAAATGGATGCGTGGTTATCAAGTTCTAAAGCAGGTCAAATCGAAGTGATCATCGCAAACAACGATGGTATGGCGATGGGTGCATTAGAAGCTACTAAAGCGCACGGTAAAAAATTACCAATCTTCGGTGTGGATGCGTTACCTGAAGTATTACAGTTAATCAAAAAAGGTGAAATCGCAGGGACAGTATTAAATGATGGTGTGAACCAAGGTAAAGCTGTTGTTCAATTAAGTAACAACCTTGCAAAAGGTAAACCAGCGACTGAAGGTACAAAATGGGAATTAAAAGACCGTGTTGTACGTATCCCTTATGTGGGTGTTGACGCTGATAACTTAGGCGACTTCTTAAAATAATAATCTATAACAATAAGTTGTAACTCTCAGGGGAGGTCAATCCTCCCCTCTTTTATGTGAGGTTGGATATGACCACTCAAATTCCAAATCAAGACAGTGAAATACTGCTCACAATGACCAATGTCTGCAAATCCTTCCCAGGTGTAAAAGCGCTAGACAACGCTAACTTAACCGTCCGCTCTCATTCTGTGCATGCCTTAATGGGTGAAAACGGTGCAGGCAAATCAACATTATTAAAATGCTTGTTTGGTATTTATAGCAAAGACGAAGGCGATATTCTCTTCTTAGGCAACCCTGTTAACTTCAAAACCTCAAAAGAAGCCTTAGAAAATGGGATCTCAATGGTCCACCAAGAATTAAACTTAGTAAAACAAACGACCGTAATGGATAACCTCTGGCTTGGTCGCTATCCATTAAGAGCTGGTTTTGTTGATCACGGTAAAATGTATCGTGACACCAAAGCAATTTTTGAAGAATTAGATATTGATATCGATCCAAAAGAAAAAGTGGCAAAACTCTCTGTGTCACAAATGCAAATGATCGAGATCGCAAAAGCCTTCTCTTATAATGCCAAAATTGTGATTATGGATGAACCCACATCTTCTTTATCTGAAAAAGAAGTGGAACACCTTTTCAAAATCATTGCAAAACTCAAAGAACGTGGGTGTGGCATTATTTATATTTCGCACAAAATGGACGAAATTTTTAAAATTTGCGATGAAATTACGATTTTACGTGACGGCAAATGGATTAACACCGTTGAAGTCAAAAACACATCAATGGATCAAATTGTGTCAATGATGGTTGGGCGTGAACTTACACAACGCTTTCCACCTAAAACCAATACTCCGAAAGAAACGATCTTAACTGTAGAAAATCTCACTGCTCTGAATCAACCATCGATTCAAGATGTCAGCTTTGAACTACGCAAAGGTGAAGTATTAGGGATTGCTGGACTCGTTGGAGCAAAACGAACCGATATCGTTGAAACGATTTTCGGTGTACGTGAACGTAAATCTGGCGTGATCACACTGCATGGCAAAGAAATGAAAAACCGCAATGCGTTTGAAGCCATTAATAATGGCTTTGCATTGGTCACGGAAGAACGTCGTTCGACTGGGATTTATGCCAATTTAAGTATTGAGTTCAACTCACTGATTTCAAATATGAAATCCTATATCAGTAAGTTTGGTTTATTAAGTAATGCCAAAATGAAAAGCGATACCCAATGGGTCATTGATTCAATGAATGTGAAAACACCATCACATAAAACGAATATTGGTTCATTATCTGGCGGTAATCAACAAAAAGTGATTATTGGTCGTTGGTTATTAACTCAACCTGAAATCTTAATGCTAGACGAACCGACACGTGGTATCGACATTGGTGCGAAATACGAAATTTACCAACTCATTATGGAATTGGCGAAAAAAGATAAAGGCATCATTATGATTTCTTCTGAAATGCCAGAATTGTTAGGGGTAACTGACCGTATTCTGGTAATGAGTAACGGTAAAGTCGCAGGCATTGTGAATACCGCAGAAACCTCACAAGAAGAAATTCTCCAACTCGCTGCAAAATATTTATAAAACACAGAATTAAGGAAATAAATTATGGCTGCGTTACAACAAAACAAATCCCTTGATTTCTTTAAACAAAATGCAATCTACTTTGTATTATTAATTTTACTCGGGATCATCATTGTTCAAGATCCAACCTTCTTGAACCTAAGAAACTTCAGTAACATCTTAACTCAATCATCAGTGCGCTTAATCATTGCATTAGGTGTGGCGGGCTTGCTTGTCACACAAGGTACTGACTTATCCGCTGGTCGCCAAGTTGGTCTTGCCGCGGTAGTATCAGCAACGCTACTCCAAGCAATGGACAACTTTAACCGCGTTTTCCCAGATCTTCCTGAATTACCAATTCCAGTTGTTATTTTAACAGTGTGTGCAATCGGTGCGGTGATTGGCTTAGTGAATGGTTTAGTTATTGCTTACCTCAATGTAACACCATTTATTGCCACAATGGGGACAATGATTATCGTATATGGTATCAACTCGCTTTACTATGATGCAGTAGGTGGTTCACCTATCGCTGGCTTTAATGAAACATTCTCCACATTTGCACAAGGTTTCTTCAAATTTGGTTCATTCAAGCTCTCTTACATCACCATCTATGCCGCTATTGCAACCTTCTTAGTTTGGGTGCTCTGGAACAAAACTCGTTTCGGTAAAAACATCTTCGCTATCGGTGGTAACCCAGAGGCAGCCCGTGTATCAGGTGTAAACGTAGCGCGCAATTTAGTGGTTATCTATATGATCGCAGGTATGTTCTACGGCTTCGGGGGTATGTTAGAAGCGGGTCGTATCGGCTCTGCAACCAACAACTTAGGTTTTATGTATGAGTTAGATGCGATCGCAGCTTGCGTGGTAGGTGGCGTATCATTCGCTGGTGGTGTGGGTACAGTTATCGGCGTAGTCACTGGGGTAATCATCTTCACGGTTATTAACTACGGCTTAACCTATATCGGCGTAAACCCATACTGGCAATACATTATCAAAGGTAGCATTATCATCTTAGCGGTGGCAATCGACTCCCTCAAATACGCGAAGAAAAAATAACAACGCGTACTGCACTAGCAATCCAAAGGCGATTCTTCGAATCGCCTTTATTTTGTGTGTTCTAAAACTAAATAATATGGTTGTGTGATTTACCCTTGAATAATTTTTAGTAAATTCTCAACAAAATCCAACCGCGCTTTATGGCTCGTGAAGGCTTTATTAAATCTAAATTTAGTTGGACCATCAAAACGATAAACCGTTGGTTCGGTTTGAATCAGTTGTAAGAATTTCATCGGGTCTAATTCAGCACTTGGTGAAAACTCAATGAAACCACCTTGCGCATTCCCATCGATTTTTTGAATTTGAATAGTTTTTGCCATTTGGCGAAGTTCCGCAATTTGGAATAAATTGCGAGTAGCTTCAGGTAACGAACCAAAACGGTCAATTAATTCCACTTTTAATTCATCTAACGCATTTTTATTTTCAGCACCAGCAATACGTTTATAGAAAGACAAACGCATATTCACATCACCTAAATAATCTTCTGGTAACAAGGCAGGTAAACGTAAATCGATTTCCACTTGCTGTTGCGTTAACTCATCTAAAGACGGCTCACGCCCTGCTTTTAGGGCATTCACTGCACTTTCTAATAAATCCATATACAGCGAGAAGCCCACCGACTCAATTTGCCCGCTTTGTTCTGAACCTAACAACTCACCCGCCCCCCGAATTTCCAAATCGTGAGTAGCCAAAATAAAGCCCGCCCCTAAATTATCTAAGCTTTCCAAGGCTTCAAGTCGTTTTTGCGCATCTTTTGTCATTGCTTTTGGCGGTGGTGTTAACAAATAGGCGTATGCTTGGTGATGCGAGCGACCAACACGTCCACGCAATTGATGTAACTGTGCCAAACCAAAGTTATCCGCACGTTCGATAATAATCGTATTCGCCGTTGGTACATCGATCCCCGTTTCAATAATGGTTGAGCACACCAACACGTTAAAACGTTGATGATAGAAATCTGACATCACACGTTCAAGTTCACGCTCACGCATTTGCCCGTGCCCCACTGTAATACGTGCTTCTGGCACAAGTGCGGTCAATTTTTCTGCACAATTTTCAATGCTTGCCACATCATTATGTAAATAGTAAACCTGCCCACCACGTAAGATTTCACGCAAGATCGCTTCACGGATCACTAAATCATCTGCTTGTTTGACAAAGGTTTTAATCGTTAAACGACGTGCTGGCGGGGTAGAAATAATCGACAGATCACGGATGCCGTGCATCGCCATATTTAAGGTACGAGGAATTGGCGTTGCGGTTAAGGTGAGAATATCAATATTGGCACGCAATTGCTTAATACGCTCTTTTTGGCGTACACCAAAGCGATGTTCTTCATCAATAATCAATAACCCGAGATCACTAAACTGTACATCCGATTGAATTAATTTATGCGTACCAATCAGAATATCCACTTTGCCTTCTGCCAGATTTTGTAGCACCTGTTTTTGTTCTTTGGCAGTTTTAAAACGTGAAAGCACTTCCACATTCACGGGCAAATTCGCAAAACGATCTTTAAAGTTTTCATAATGCTGTTGAGCAAGCAAAGTTGTTGGCACTAACACTGCCACTTGTTTGTGGTTCATCACAGCTAAAAATGCGGCACGCATCGCCACTTCCGTTTTACCAAAGCCTACATCACCACAAACTAAGCGATCCATTGCTTTGGGCTGACACATATCCGAAATCACCGCATGAATTGCCATTTCTTGATCGATTGTTTCTTCGAATGGGAAAGTGGCTGCAAATTGCTGAAATTCTTCACGATCATAATTAAAAGCAAAACCTTTCTGTGCCTCACGTTGTGCATAAACATCCAATAATTCAGCGGCAACATCACGAATTTTTTCTGCCGCTTTATGACGTGCTTTCACCCACGCATCACTGCCCAATTTATGTAATGGTGCGGTTTCATCAGAACCACCCACATAACGGCTGATTAAATGTAAGGACGACACGGGCACATAAAGTTTGGACTCGTTCGCATAATTTAACAGCAAATATTCTGCGGTAATGCCACCGTTTTCGAGCGTAACTAATCCTGCATAACGCCCCACCCCGTGCTCTAAATGCACCACAGGCTGACCAATTTTTAATTCTGCAAGATTACGAATTAAGGTATCAGGATTGACGGATTTTCGCTTATCTCGACTACGTTGCTGAACACGTTCGCCTAATAATTCCGTTTCAGTAATGAGGGCTACGGGCTGATCTTGCTGGACAATAAAGCCGTTTTCCAAGCCACTAATCAATACGTTAAATTTATCTTTCGCCTGTGAAAGTGCGGTGATTTTTGTCGCTGTGATTTTCAATGGAGAAAGTAAGTCGCGTAAGGTTTCACGGCGCCCCTCTGTTTCCACAGAGAAAACAATATTGCCTTTAAATTGCTCAGTAAATTGGCGTAACAGTTTTAATGGTTCTTTTTGTTGTGACTGAATAGTCAGTTCAGGCAATGCTTGTACGGCTAAATTTTTCTGACGCACTGATGAACGCACTTTTTCAGTATTAAAACTTATTCTTGGATAACGTTTTAATTCACGATTAATTTCATCAATACGTAACCATAAACGTTCAGGCGCTAACAATGGACGCATCGGATCCACTTTGCGACTTTCGTAACGTTGTTGCGCATCTTGGTAAAAACGTTCGCCTTGCGCTTGAATATCACCCACATCGATCCACAAACTGTTTTGCGGCAAATACGCAAACAGCGTTGCCATTTGTTCAAAAAAGAGAGGCTGCCAATATTCAATGCCTGAAATTAATGTGCCTTTGCTGACTTGTTGGTAAATATGTTCAGGATCGCGACGAATCTCGCCAAAGGTTTCTCGGAATTGAGAGCGGAAAAACTCAATGCCTTTTTCATCGGTCGGAAACTCGTGAGCCGGCAATAAATTAATTTCTTTGATTTCTTCTAACGTGCGTTGTGTGTCTACATCAAATGTGCGAATGGTATCAATTTCATCATCGAAAAAATCTAAGCGAAAAGGCACCGCACTTCCCATTGGGAAAAGATCTAACAATGCGCCACGCACCGCATATTCACCGTGTTCCAACACTTGTTCCACAGCTCGATAGCCTGCACTTTCCAACTGCAAACGCATTTTATTGATTTGTAAACGATCACCTTTTTTAATTAACAGCACATTATGTTGTAAAAATTCTGGTGGGCATAAACGCTGCATTAGCGTAGTAATCGGTAAAATCAGTATGCCTTTTTGACGCTGTTGCAACTGAAATAACGCACTTAAACGGGAGGAAATAATTTCTTGATGAGGAGAAAACGCATCATAAGGCAGGGTTTCCCAATCGGGAAAAAATGTAATTGGCTGTTGGCTAAATTGCGATAAAACTTTTTCTAAACGCACCGCACTTCGTGTATCTGCCGTCAACACCACCGTCAGCCCAGAATATTGGCTGGCAATTTCATTAATCGCTAACGCATCTGCGCCTGCTAATACATTGCCTAAAATTTTATGGTCATTGGCTTCTGTCGGAATAGCTAAATCGAAATATGTGGTTGTCATAACTGCGGTGTATGTTGAGGTAAAATAAAGTGAAAAAGTAGTCGGTAGTATAGCGTAATCTCGCTTTTTTTCAATAAACTATCTGTATAAAAGCACAGTAAAAAAGCCAAGTTGAACTTGGCTTTTGTCGTGTTATTCCACTTTCTTTTTCGCTTCTTGTGCGGCTTTTTCTTCAGGTGTCCAATTTTCATCAAACTTAACCACAGGCACACAGCAACATCCCCTGCCACCACCACGCTCTACGCCGATGTCTTTACAAAATTTACTGTATTGCTCCCATGCTTTGCGCAATAAACCTTTTTTCTTTACTTGTTCGGTCATGTTGCGTTCTCCTTTTTATCGAATAATATAAGTGAATATCATAAAACGATCGTATGATTTTGCAACATTTTATTGACTTCTTCACGACAGATTTTTAACCAATTTTTCTTGCCGCCCATTTCAGCCACCACACATTGTTGTTTATTAAAAAAAGCGGTTAATGTTGGACAATCTTTGCTATCAGATAACGTGACTAAGCGTTGAATTGCGGCAGTCGTTCCAGCTAACGATCCGTGAAAGTGAGCAAAATGCTGCAACATTTGAAGATCTTGTTCTGTCAGTGCCCAATCGATATTCGTAGGAAACTGAGTTGCTAGCGGATGAAATGACAAACCAACATTGCGTTCAAACTGTTGTTTAGCTTGTTGGCAAAGTTGCTTACCTTGTGCAGTTAAAGGTTTAAGTGCAATCACGGAATAACAACCACTACTGGCTTCTTTTTGCTCGCCTAAATGGACAAAATCAAAACCGCACTTTTGCCAAAATTGCGCCAGTTGCTCGGTGTAACCAAAACTCACAGACAGAAAATCCACATCTGCGTTTTGGGTGATTTCATTGATGAGTTGCTGCCCTATGCCTTGTTGCTGCCAATCAGGCTGAATTGCAATACGGGAAATCCGCAATGAAGATAAACGGCAAGCCTGTTGCAAATTGCCTTGATAACAAAGCGCTTGAGCAACCAAATTCCCTCTTGGACGACGCACACCACGCGCAATATCCAAAATGAGAGCGTCGGACTGCATATTTCCTTCTTCCACCAGCCATACGCCGCCCACTAAATCAGATTGCGTTTCTGCGAGATAAAATTGCTGTTTCGGTGCATCAAATAAACGGCGTAAATCGAGAGGTGAAGTTCGATAATGCGCTAAGGTGAGTAAACCATAAAATTCAGAAACTTTGTTTTTCTCTACTATCTCATTCTGTGAATAAAACTGAATCTGAGTAGCACCTTGCAGATCATTTTGCTGTAAAAAAGCATCTTCTGCATCGAGCATTAAAAGATCATCAAGAAAGGCTTCTAATTTGTCGTTCGCTTGCCAACGAAGTGGCTGATGAAGCTCAAAATGCACAAAAGTGCGGTGCAAATTCGCCAAAAATTTGAGTAAAAAACCACGTCCTGTCCCTTCATAACTTTGAATGGTGGTGGTGCAAAGAATACGCTTGAAAGCTGAAGTGAGCTGTTCTAACAAAGTGAGCGGGATCATCGCTGCTTCATCAATCAACAACCATTTATCTGCAAACTGATTAGGATTTTGCGTAATTTGCTCACAGAGTAAATCTGGTGGCATAAAATCCAGTTCAGCCTCTGCAAAATCTTGCAAAATATTGACTGCACTTTTATTCGGTGCTGTCAAAATCAAAGATTGATTGCGTTGCATTAAACGCTTTGCCCAAAAACCCGCTAATGCGGATTTGCCCCGCCCACGCTTCGCTGTCACAATCAATACATCTTCTGTTGTATCCTTTATCGCTCGTAATAACTGATGTTGGTCTGCGGTAGGAGGTTGCTGAAAATCCGTCTCATTTTCTACACTCTGTGGCAATACAATTTGTGGAAAAATTGAGTCATAAATTGGAAAACCGTGCTCTTGCACCTTTTGTTGAAAATACTGAATAAAGTGCGGTGTTAATATCGGGTGATTTTCTCCCGACCAACGCAAAGAATCAGGATCTTGCCATTGCACCAATTCACTCCAGCAATTCAACAACACGATGAGCGTTCCGCCTTGTCGCAAGGTACCACTCGCAATGGCTAACGCATCAAGATTTAGCCCCGCTCGGGCATCATAAACAATGAGAGTAAACTCTTGTCCTAAAAGATTTTTGGCTTTACTGAAAGGGAAAAGTGGAAAAGACAAAAAAGGCGGTAAATTGTCACCAATCCATACCGCACTTTTTGTTTCAGGTAATGTCGCCAGTTGGTGCGATAATTTGCTCTCGTCACCTACCCAGAATTGGATATGTCGTGGTTTCGCTATCTGCTTCATTACATTGTCTATGTGGATTTACCAACGGTCTAATGGGTGTTCCCAATCGATACTCACGTCTTTTTTCGGCTTGTAAATCGGCTCTTGTTGACCGCTAATTTTACGTTCAATCGCCTCTTGTTGCTCACGAATCTTTCTTTCGATTGATTCTTGCTGATGACGGATTTTCTCTTCAATAGACTGCTGTTGTTGCTGAATACGGCGTTCGATTGGATTGCCCGATTGGGTTTCTAAACCACGCTGACGCTTACTTTCTTTAAAACGTTTGTTGTAGTTTTCTTTCAAATTACGACATTCTGATTCACGAATATTAGTAATATCGTGTTTTAGCTGATTGTATTTGAACTGAAAATAACGATACGCTTCAGGGTCATCATAAATAGTTTTCGCTGACGATTTACCCACAATTTTTTCTAACTGTTCGTGAATCATTTCTTTGATCAACTGTTTTTCTAACGCGGTTAAACGCTCATCACGTTGTTGCCCCAATTCTGGTAATAAACAATATTCCAAATTATTTTTTGCCAAAATAAAGCGGTTCATCTGGTCAGTCGAAATTCGATAATAACGGCTATTTTCACGGGTTTCACGTGGATACTCAGGCTTATGTTTGCGATCTAATCTTGGCTCAAACGGTGGCTCATAAGATGGCGTATAGGCAGGTTGCTCTGGTTCATATTGTGGGTGAGGATAATAGGTCACACACGCACTTAAACTCACAATCGATAACATCACCAGTAAATTTTTAAACATGATTCCTTCCTTTCTTTTTACTGCAATAAATGTGTCATATTTTGAGCATTTACATGCTCATCCGAAAAAATAGAGTTTTCTTTGACCTTAATCGAAAAAAATAGTTTAAAAAAATGGCGAATCTTTACAAATTTTTATTCTTTTTCACTCAAATAGGGATCATCAAAACCGAGTGATTGCATAATTTCCGTTTCAAGATGTTCCATTTCTTCCGCTTCTGCATCATCAATATGATCATAACCAAGTAAATGCAAGCTGCCGTGCACCACCATATGCGCCCAATGTGCCATCAATGGTTTGCCTTGTTCTTCCGCTTCTTTTTCTACGACTTGACGACAAATCACTAAATCGCCTAATAACCCGAGCTCCACTTCATCAGGACATTCAAATAGAAATGACAACACATTAGTGGGTTTATCTTTGCCACGATAAGTGAAATTCAATTCATGACTTTCCGCTTCATCAACGATACGCACTGTCATTTCCACGTCTGATAATTCAGGTTGCACAGCACGATTTGCCCAAGCTTGAATTTGAGCTTCTGTGGGTAGGTTTTCTGTATTTTCAGTGGCAATTTGTAGATCAATAATCACTTGCTTCATTTATTCATTCTCATTTTTTGAATTTTCTGACTGCTCTTTTTCAGCACGTTCTTGACGACGTTGTTCCGCAATTGCCGCACGACGAATTTCATCTTGTGCTTCCCACGCATCATACGCTTGTACCACTTTCGCTACGACAGGATGACGCACAATGTCTTTACTTTCAAAATAGTTAAAACTTAACTCAGGCACATGTTCTAGCACTTCAATAGCATGACGTAAACCAGACTTTTGGCTACGAGGTAGGTCAATCTGAGTAATATCCCCCGTAATCACGGCTTTCGAGTTAAAACCAATACGGGTTAGGAACATTTTCATTTGTTCAACCGTGGTATTTTGGCTTTCGTCCAGAATAATAAAGCTGTCATTCAATGTACGACCACGCATATAAGCTAAAGGCGCAATTTCAATAACATTGCGCTCCATTAACTTTTGCACGCGTTCAAAACCTAACATTTCAAATAGGGCATCATAAAGTGGACGTAAATATGGCTCGATTTTCTGTCCTAAATCGCCAGGTAAGAAACCTAATTTTTCACCTGCTTCAACCGCAGGGCGCGTGAGCAAAATTCTACGCACCTCTTGCTTTTCGAGGGCTTCTACTGCAGCAGCTACCGCCAAAAAGGTTTTTCCCGTTCCAGCTGGCCCAATCCCAAAACTAATGTCGTGACGGAAAATATTGTGTAAATATTGAACTTGGTTTGGACCACGCGGTTTAATTAAGCCACGTTTGGTTTTTATTGACGAGGCATAAACTTTACTTTCTTCACGTTCATCATCTTGTACGAGAATACGGCTTTCTTGAATCGCAATGTGCACATCTTCCAAATCCAATTCTTTAATTTGACCACGCACTGGTGCGGTTTCTAAATATAAAACTTGGATTAATTTAACCGCACTTTTCAGCAATTTTGCGTGATGAGGTTTGTTTTCGTCCTCATTTGACTGAACAGTAAAGGTGAAATTACGACGAGAAATAATCAAATTTAATGATTTCTCAATCAGTTGTAGATTTCCTTCATAAGCCCCACACAATGCTTGTAAACGTGTGTTGTCTTGTGGCTCAAGGGTGAATGTTTCGGTGAGTAAATCGCTCAAAGCTAAACCTCAAAATAAAAAACAAGTGAGGGTATTGTAAAGCGATTAGGGCAAATTTGCTAGGTGAGTAACGGGATTTACATACGAACAAGAATAAAGGCAAGCCTAAGTTTGCCTTTATTGCTCATCATGATTGACTTATTTCACGCGAGAAACGTATTCGCCTGAACGGGTATCCACTTTGATGACTTCACCAATTTGGACGAATAAAGGGACTTTCACGACAGCACCAGTGCTTAATGTAGCAGGTTTACCACCTGTACCAGCAGTATCCCCTTTCAAACCTGGATCTGTGTCGATAATTTCTAACTCAACAAAGTTTGGTGGAGTCACGCTGATTGGTGCACCATTCCATAATGTCACGATACAATCGGCTTGATCTAATAACCATTTGTCTGCATCACCGATTGCTTTTGCATCTGCTGAATATTGTTCAAATGTTTCTGGGTGCATGAAATACCAGAATGCGTCGTCTTTGTAAGAGTAAGTCAAGTTCAGATCCATGACGTCTGCCGCTTCTACTGACGTACCAGATTTGAAGTTCACATCTAATACTTTACCAGAAATTAATTTACGAATACGTGTACGAGTAAAGGCTTGACCTTTACCTGGTTTAACAAATTCATTTTCAACGATCACGCAAGGCTCACCATCTTGCATAAATTTTAGACCTGGTTTGAAATCACTGGTAGTATATGTAGCCATATTATCCTCAAGTTATAAAGAGATTGTTTTTAAAAGTGCATATTTTAACTCAAAACATAGCAATTAGAGAAGAACAAAGTTGGACAGATCATCTCGCAAATGCCATTTCTGATCCTAAAATATTACTCAAAACCTTAAATTTACCGCTCCACACTTTTGAAAAAGACATTGCAGCACGCCAATTATTCCCAATGCGCGTGCCATTACCTTTTGTCGCAAAAATGGAAAAGGGGAATCCTAACGATCCCTTGTTCTTACAAGTCATGACGGCTTATGATGAATTTACGCAGGTGGAAGGTTTTACCACGGATCCCTTAGAAGAACAAGAGGCAATCGTACCCAGCGTGCTACACAAATACCACAATCGTCTTTTACTCATGGTAAAGGGGGGATGTGCTATCAATTGCCGCTATTGTTTTCGTCGTCACTTTCCTTATGCGGATAACAAAGGGAATAAAACCAATTGGCAAAAAGCATTAGACTATATTGCTCAACGTCAGGAAATTGAAGAAGTCATTTTTTCAGGCGGTGATCCCCTGATGGCAAAAGATCATGAACTAGCCTGGCTCATTGAACAGTTAGATAAGATACCGCACATACAACGTCTACGCATTCATACTCGCTTACCCATCGTGATTCCACAGCGAATCACTGATGAGCTGTGTCAAATTCTAGCAACTAGCCGTTTGCAAAAAGTTTGTGTCACCCATATCAATCATCCCAATGAAATTGATGCACCACTATCACAAGCGTTAGCTAAGCTCAAACACAGCCATGTTACCCTTTTAAACCAGTCCGTCTTACTCAAAGGAATTAATGATAATGCCCAAACCCTGAAACACTTGAGTGACAAATTATTTCAAGCAAATATCTTACCTTACTACTTACACCTTCTTGATAAAGTAGACGGCGCAAGTCATTTTTATCTAGATGATCAACATGCCCTAAATATTTACAAAGAATTACAAAGTATCACATCGGGCTATCTGGTACCCAAATTAGCGCGTGAAATTGCCAAAGAGCCCAACAAAACGCTGTATACAGCATAGGAAAATCAAAAAATATCCTTTAGAATAAGCCAAATTTTGACCGCACTTTTCAGTGTATATCCGTCATCTATTAAGAATCGAGGTACTATCGTGGATTCAGACAAACAAAAAACCGAAGTAGAACATCACCCAGAACAGAATGAATTGGATTTAGAATTTAACCAAGTTGAACCCATCACGCCGAAAAAAACTATGAAGACGGAGCCTTCTTTTTTTGATAAGGCGAAAAGCTTATTCGCGAAAAAAGAACAGGTTGATGCTACGCTAAATACCCGTAAAGAACCGACGTTTGGTGAACCACTTGTGGCTGAACATGAATCTCACGCGACATCACTTCATACAGAAGATACCATCGTACCTGTTAGCACTAACCAAAGCACACCCGCAGTACACTGGAAAAATCCAGAAACTTGGCCGATGCTACACATGTTACCGCAACGTCATCGTCGTCTATTTGTTGTGCTGCTTGGGTTAATTCTCTTGTTAATGATTTTCTTTGCCTTAAAACCAAGTTCGGAGACAGTACAGTCTTTTGAGCAACAACATGGTCAAGCTGTCCCTATTCAGTTCCAGCCATTAGATAAACAACAAGCCGTTGAACCAATGGTCTTAGATAATCCAGTGATGCAACCACAAGATACGACGGAAAACCAAGCTGTCGTCAATCCGCCAGTACAAGATAACATGAGCGATCGCAGTACGTTACCACACACAACGACTACGCCAGACCCAATGGCAATACCTCAACCTTCACATGCTGGACAAACGAGAGTTGAACAAACCGAAAACAAACCCCAATCTGTCGTGACAGAACCGAAAAACGATAAAATTGTGAGCGCTGAAAAGCACAAAGCCGCTGAAAAACCAAAAGCAATAGACAAACCAAAACCTTCCGAAAAACCTGTTGAAAAAGCGAAAGTCGAGAAGAAAGGCGCGCCTGTTGTTGAAGCTGAGCCTGCTAAAACCACAAAAGGTAAAACCTTAACGGTTCCACAGGGGGTCAGCTTGATGCAAGTCTTCCGTAACCATAATCTTAACATTTCAGATGTCAACGCGATGACAAAAGCTTCTGGTGCGGGAAATGCGTTAAGTAATTTTAAAGCGGGTGATAAAGTACAGGTTTCTGTCAATAGCCAAGGACGTGTCACTGAATTGCGCTTAGAAAATGGCGCAAAATTTATTCGTCAAGCCGACGGAAGTTATATTTATAAAAAATAAAGCGCGCTATTCAATATAAAAAAAAGCCTGTTACTCACACTAACAGGCTTTCTTCTGTCCCGATTTAACTCAAAAGAGGTTATAAACGTGCTTTTTCACCGCCAAAATCAGCAAGCAAATTCTCAATTAATTTGCTCAATACTCCAGTCATCAACACAAAATCAGCATCAAAGCGCTGGGCATAATCTTCCTTCAAAATATCATCGTTTTTCTCACGGATTTGATCCGCAAATTTTAACCGTTTTAATGAACCATCATCGTGCAGAATAAAACTAATATGCTCTTCCCATAATAATGATAATTTCGTGACGACTTTGCCTGCTGTTAATAAACTTTGGATTTCTTCAGACTCAAGATTTTGTTGTTTACAACGGATAATCCCCATGTCACTACTACCCGTTAGCTCAGCTTCTTCTAATGGGAATAACCATTGTGGTACCGTGTCATTGCGTAACCAATCTGTCATTAATAAACTGGGTGCATTCGCAAAAGTTAAAGGCACAACAGGTAAAGAACCTAATGATTTACGTAACAACGCTAATACGTCTTCCGCTCGTTTACTTGATGCGGCATCAACATAAATCAAGTCTGCTTCTGCATCAATCCATAATGCCGTGTGTTGATGTTTGCTGAATGCACGTGGTAATAATCCAGCAATGACATCATCCTTTAATGCCAGTTTTTCAACTTTCTTCAACTTGCGATTTTCTTTTTGTTCTACGTGTTGAATACGCTCATCTAATTCTGTTTTCACAACATGTGCCGGTAAGATTTTTTCTTCTTTATGCGCCACTAATAAAATGTGTTTCCCCACCGAGAAATGCAACATTTCACTATCACGTAAAGGGTTGGTCCAGCCAAATTTACTCATATCCGATTGATGACAAGGATGGTATTGGCATTGTTGCAAATGAGTCTGTAATACCGCAGAAGACCAATCTAACTCCTTTGTTAAACGATAAATCATGGCGTTTTTAAACCAAAACATAGTTTGTTCCTTATATTTTTCAGGTAAAATAGATCCATTCTGTGTCGCATTTGCGACAAAATCTCTCATATTGTAACGTACTTCGAGATAAAATATGCAAACTAAATCTATTTGCTTTATTGGTGGCGGAAATATGGCGCAAGCGATTATTTTTGGCTTACTCAAGCAACATTATCCAGCTCAACAAATCACCGTCTGTGATCCCAACCCAGAAAAACGCGCGTTATTCCTCGAAAAAGGTATCCGTGCTATTGAGAATACGCCAGCGCAAATTCAATCCGCAGTTCAACATGCGGAGGTAATCTTACTCGCGGTGAAACCACAAGTGATGGCTGAGATTTGCCAGTCGTTGCAGGCAATCGATTTCAACCACAAGCTCGTCATTTCTATTGCGGCGGGTATTGCCATCGCTCGCTTACACACCTTGCTGCCGAGTGCTCACCATATTGTGCGTGTCATGCCGAATACACCAGCCCTCGTATCAGAAGGGATGTCTGGTTTATTTGCTCCCACCAATGTGCCCATTCCGCTCAAACAATTTGCTCAAGACTTATTAAGTGCGGTAGGAAACACTTGTTGGATCACCGATGAAGCCGCCATGCACAGTATTACGGCGGGATCTGGCAGCAGTCCTGCCTATTTTTTCTTCTTTATGGAAGCCATGCAACGCACTTTAATCAAGATGAATTTGGATCCCCATACAGCAAGATTATTAGTACAACAATCTGCGCTAGGAGCCGCAAAAATGGTCGCAGACAATCCTGATTTATCCCTCACGACATTACGTGAAAATGTGACATCAAAAGGCGGTACTACTGCTGCAGCGTTGGATATTTTTACTCAACACGACTTATCAAAAACGGTGCAACAAGCGATGGAGGCTTGTGTCGCACGCTCTCAACAAATGGAAAAATTATTTTAATGACTAGTTCAGCATTTAATTGGCTTGCATTCAGCTTTTTCGGATATTTTTGTGCTTATGGCGTTTTTGTACCGTTTTTCCCCGTTTGGTTAAAATCACAGTCTTATGGTGAAGAATTGATCGGTTTAGTCATTGCCAGTTCTTATGTATTTCGTTTTATGGGCGGTATTTTTTTCTCCAGTTTAGTCAAAAAAGCCTCTCAATTGATTTATGCGCTACGCTATTTAGCGTGGATAAGCTGTGTCATTGCATTTTGTATCAGCTTTGTCGCAGAAAGCTTCTGGTTACTGTTTATTGCCATTGCGCTCTTTTCAATGGTCAATGCTGCAGGTATGCCTCTCAGTGATACACTCGCAAGTGTCTGGCAACAACAAATCCAGCTCGACTATGGAAAGGCACGGTTGATTGGTTCGCTCGCATTCGTTATTGGTGTCGTCGTTTTTGGTTACCTCATTGGTGCATTAGGAGATGGCAGTATTGTGTGGATTCTAACCGCTCTTTTAGTGTGTTATGCCACAATACAAATGACCACCCCAACCCCCTTACCAGAAGATCAACAGAGCAATATTGCCAGTCAAGTTAGCTTTGCTGGCTTATTAAAAAATAAAACCACATTACGTTTACTGATTGCGATCTCCCTCATTCAAGGTTCACATGCAGCATATTATGCTTACAGCGTGTTATATTGGACCAGTTTAGGTATTTCTGTCCAAACCACCAGTTTACTGTGGGGATTAAGTGTCATTGCAGAAATGCTCTTATTCTTTTTCTCCACTAAACTCTTCCGCACTTGGAAAGTCAGTTCATTATTTTATTTATCTGCTATTGCCACAGTAATACGTTGGGGAGCATTAAGTATCGCGGAAGATGTGTGGTCGTTAGCACTCATTCAAACATTACATAGTCTCACCTATGCCGTTAGTCACTATGCAATCATTCGTTATTTTACTACGCAACCTATTTCTCATATTGCGAAATTACAGGGACTTTATAATGGTCTCTCTGGCTGTGGTGCAGTTGCATTGTTAACCGCACTTTCTGGCGTACTCTACCCAATTTCACCAACAGTCTCTTTCCTAGCGATGATGGGTTTTGCTATGTTGTCGTTACTTGCCATCCCACGAAAAATCGATGCATTCTTACTTAAACGGTGCTAAGCATGAAAGATCTTGCGTTAATTGATATTTTTCTCAATGAAGTCTGGATAGAAAAAAATCTATCCGATAACACAGTGCAATCCTATCGTTTAGATTTAACGACATTATTACATTGGTTAGAGAAAAAGGAATTAACGCTCTTAACTTTAGATACTATTGATCTGCAAACCTTTTTAGGTGAACGTTTAACACAAGGTTATAAAGCGACCAGTACCGCACGTCTCCTCAGCGCTATACGCAAATTATTCCAATATTTATATCGTGAAAAATATCGGCATGATGATCCAAGCGCCATCTTAAGTTCACCTAAATTGCCTGTGCGTTTACCCAAATATTTGACAGAACAACAGGTCACCGATTTACTGAATGCACCTGATGTCGATGTCCCATTAGAACTACGCGATAAAGCGATGATGGAATTGCTGTATGCCACGGGATTACGTGTCACCGAGCTGGTGTCTTTAACAATTGAAAATATTGATATTAATCAGGGCGTTGTACGTGTTATTGGTAAAGGAAACAAAGAACGCATAGTACCAATTGGTGAAGAAGCAACCCATTGGATTCGTCAATTTGTCCGCTACGGCAGACCTTTTTTACTGAATGGACAAACATCAGATATCGTCTTTCCAAGCAAAAGAGCGGTCAAAATGACCCGACAAACATTTTGGCACCGCATCAAGCATTATGCCATCTTGGCTGAAATTGATGTAGACAGCTTATCTCCGCATGTGTTGCGTCATGCCTTTGCGACACATTTAGTTAATCATGGAGCGGATTTACGTGTCGTACAAATGTTATTAGGGCATAGCGATCTTTCTAGCACACAAATCTATACTCATGTCGCCAAAGAACGTTTAAGACATTTACACCAACGTTATCACCCTAGAGGATAAAACACGCATAAAAAAACTGCATCATCACAATGCAGTTTTTTAATTTAACCGATCACGTTAGAATGAGTCTTTTAATCGCTCATCCGCCCGACGAGCCTCACTTTTATGTTGTAATTTATTGAGCTGTCGTTCTAATTTTTCTTCCACATCATTGATCGCTTTATACATATCTTCTGACTCTGCTTTTGCAAACAAATCACCAAGTGGCGTACCCATCGATGCTTCTACTGAGAAACCTTTTGGTATTTTGTTTAAAATAAAATGGGGATTAATTAACTGAGTTTGCCATTTTCCTAATTTAGCAAGTCTATCTTCGACATGAGCACGGATTGCAGGGGTGATTTCCATTTGTTTGCTTGTGATATTTAGAGTCATAGCATTTACCTCTCTGTTGAAAAGGGGACCTAATGTCCCTTGTTATTAATAATCCTTAGTTACAACATAGTCCCCTTGCTCTAAGTTTTCAAGTCTTTTTACAGAATTTTTTGGGAAAAAATGAAAAGTATGATCTAAGTAGAAAAATGATGATTTAATACTGGATTATTAGAGGAAAGTTGTTATGATTGAGGGGATAGCATATCGGCATCCCCTCATTATTTTTGCTTAAATTTCAATCAATTATAAATTAAGCCAATTCATCTGCATCCACTTTATTGAGTTTTAAACGTTCAAAGTAATCTTGTGTTTCACTCACGATCACATGACGTAAACCAATTAGTGCGACTAAATTTGGAAATGCCATTAATCCATTTACAATATCTGCCAGAATCCAGATTAAATCTAAATGAATAAATGCACCACACCCCACTAACACAATAAAAACAAAACGATAAAATTTTATGCCTCGTGTTCCAACAAGATAAACAAAGCAACGTTCGCCATAATAGCACCAACCTAAAATGGTGGTAAACGCAAAAAAGAGCAGACCAACAGTCACGATTGTGCCACCTAAATTCGATCCTAACCCTTCAGAAAAAGCATAATTCGTTAGCGCTGCACCAGCCATATCAGTCGACTGCCAAGCACCTGTTAACACTAAAACGATTCCTGTCATTGAACAAACAATAATGGTATCTAAGAATGTTCCTGTCATAGAAATCAGCCCTTGGCGGACAGGTTCTTTCGTTTGAGCTGCTGCTGCTGCAATAGGCGCACTCCCCAAACCAGATTCATTCGAGAAAATCCCCCTCGCAACACCAGATTGAATTGCTTTCATTACGGTATAGCCCAATGCCCCCCCTAAGGCAGCTGTCGGGTTAAATGCACTATGAACGATCAACGCAATCGCTTGTGGGACATGTTGCCAGTTCAGTAACAAAATCACTAAGGATGTCGTAACATACAACAGCGCCATAAATGGCACAATATAGGAAGAAACAATCGCAATACGTCGTACTCCGCCTAAAATAATTAATGCGACTAATCCCGTAATCACGGATGCCGTCAGAGGAATAGGCACACTAAATGTATCCTGCATTGCGTGTGTAATTGCATTGACTTGTGGGAATGTACCAATACCGAAGAACGCGACTAAGATACCAAATAGTGCAAATAGTTTGGCTAACCACTTCAAACCAAGCCCACGCTCAATATAATACATTGGACCACCCGCCATAAATCCTTGTTTATCCCGTACACGATATTTAACTGCGAGTAGGCATTCAGCATATTTTGTCGCCATCCCAAGTAAAGCGACTAACCACATCCAAAAAACAGCGCCAGGACCTCCTGCTTGTACTGCCGTTGCAACCCCGACAATATTTCCTGTACCAATCGTTGCTGCTAATGCCGTACAAAGTGCAGCGAAAGAAGAAACATCGCCTTTTTTACCTGTTCCTTTTTCTTTTTTAAACAAATAAGACAATGCTCGTGGCAAATATCTAAATTGAATAAAACCTAGACGAAATGTTAAATAAAGCCCTGTTCCTGAAAGTAAAATCAATAAGGGCGGTCCCCAAACAAAACTGTTGAGTGATGATAAAAATGATTCTAATGACATGAAAAGATCCTCGTAAAAAATAACGAATTACAAGGAGGCAAAAGCATTTTGCGGAAGAGTTAAAATAGAAAGACACACAAAAGAGGTGTGTAAAACATCAAACCGACTTTGTCTTCTTGCCCCTGTCCTTTTGCCTGAGCGTTTGAAAAATGGATAGTCATCCATTCTTTTTGCGCCTTCGGCGGCTGTTCATATTGTTTGTAATATCACAGCTCTCTCCAAGGGTTCGTCCAGTAACAGTCCCTGCTTAGTATCAGCGCCTGAAAGATTTTACCTCGTCGGCGTAGGGTCGATTCCCTACTCTCCAGCTACCTTCATCCGAACTTACTTTTGTTGAAATTTTCAAAAAAAGTGTGCTAAATTTTAGCAGATAAAATGCAAAAAACAAGAAGTGGAAATACGTGTTTGGAAGGAAAAATAAAATGACAAGGCAGAGACTGCCTTCCCTTAAAACATCATGAGCGATTATCCCGCTGCCATTTTCTGACAATATAGCTACAAGTTGGAATCAACCTGAGTTGGTTATCGCGAACAAAACTGACTAATGCCTGATAAAGTTTATCTGCAACACCTTGACCACGTAACGATTCTGAAACATAAGTATGATTTGCGTTAATCGTCTTTTCATCGACAAAAAAATACGTCAACTCTGCCACTTTATTTCCTGACTCATCTTGTAAGAAAAATTCACCATGTGTTTGATTTTGCTGATGTTGAATGTGCATTAATGTGTTCTCCAATCCTCGCTTTCCTCATTCATCGCGAAATCTGCCGTCTCACAAGGAATCGTTTTTTCTTCCGCAGCCCACTCCCCTAAATCAATTAATTGACAACGTTTACTACAGAACGGACGATAAGGACTCTTCTCTGACCATTCTACTTTTTTTTGACAAATTGGGCATGGGACATCAAATACTTCTGACATACATTTCTCACTCTGCTTTGTGTGCTTTTGCTAAGGCTAAATAGTGTTGATGTAATTCTAACACTTTTTGCTTTAATCCACTCAAGGTTTGCGTCAAATCTCCATCATTATTAATGACGTCATCCGCATAACGCAATCTCGTCATACGATCCACTTGTGCCGCCATGATCTGTTGAATTAACTCAGCTTGACTGTTATCACGTAAAGTCGAACGTTTAATTTGTGTTTCAGGCATCACATCAACAACTAATACCCTTTGGCATAACGAAACCAAATCATTTTCAATTAATAACGGCACAACCCAAAGTACATAAGGGGATGATTGCGCATAAAGCTGCGCTAACATTTCTTGACGAATGGCTGGATGGAGCAAGGCATTAAGCCATGCTTTTTCTTTTGGATGCTGAAAAATATATTCACGTAATGCACTACGATTCAACTCACCGTTTTCAAGCAGAATATGTTCGCCAAAATGATCTACTATTTTCATAAGTAACGGTGATCCTTTTTCAACGACTTGTCTTGCTACTGTGTCTGCATCAATGACTGGCACACCTTGTTCAGCAAATAAATCAGCAACCGTACTTTTACCACTTCCTATTCCACCCGTTAGTCCTACAATATAGGTCATCGCTTTTCCTTCAACTCATATCACACTGAGATCATCATACTTCCCGCATACCAATTAAGCAATATGACAAGCAAAGCGGCAATACACAGAAAAGGCGCAAAAGGGAGAGATAAGCACATTTTATGATTAAATTTAAGCCAGACCGCATAACTGATTGCACATAAACAAGCGAGTAACACGAAAAGAGGGAGTAAAGACCAATGCAACATGCTACTTAACCCTAACATTAACCAATAATCACCTCTCCCTAACGCTTCTTTTTGGTATCCCCATTTTGCTAAATGATAAACAATATAAAAGCTACCGAAACCAATAAGCCCGCTATGTATGCTCTGAGAAAGTGTTAACGGACTGATTTCCCAATAGGCTGCCGCCATACCTAATACTGTTAACAATAAACAGAGTTGCACTGAAATTAACTGATAAACCCAATCAATGATGGAAATACAAATTAAGATTGTGATATAACTCGCGATTAACACTGCTTCGTCAGGCGACGGTAGCAGTATATAACACCCAATAAATAGAGTAGAAAAACTGAAACAAAAAATAAAAATATGCTCACATGTTAATGGACTAAAACGAGAAACAGATTGCTGAAAGGAAGACAGATTTCCATGAAACATGTATTGATAGGCTTGATATACATCTTCCTCTAACCAGAGAATAAAATGAGATAAGTAATATCGAACGGCTAATCCCACTCCCCCTCCAACTAGCCCAAATAGTAATAAAATCATTGGATAACCATGCTCATGTTAAAGAGGGGTAAATACATTCCCAATATAATCATCCCAATGAGTCCGCCAATGATTAACATTAATAGGGGTTCTAACAATTGCGCCAATAAATCAAGTTGATGTTCTAATTGCTGTTGAGCATTATCCGCAACATAGTGTAATACCATCGGTAATTTTCCGCTTTTTTCCGCCACTTGTAACATTTGTTGTGCTGAGTCAGTAAACAAGACACCGCTCACAGAATCAGAGAAAGCATAACCCGCTTTGATTTGGCTTAAAATAAAACGCACTTCGGCCGCTAAAACAGGATCGGCGTCTTCATTCTGTTTTACCTGCCAGCTTTTTCGATTTGGTAAAAAACAATGTAGTGCTTGTTCTAAAGGAATACCCGCATTCAGCATCAAAGAAACATGACGAGTGAAATACACTAAACGATGTAGTTGAACAACGTGACTCAGTAAAGGTAAAGAAGAAATAAAAGAGACTTTTTTCTGACGCAACCATGAAGAACGCGTTAACTGTAAACGGATCAATAACATCACTAACCCAGATATCAACATCATTTGTAATCCGTATTGATGTAACCCATCCGATAACACAAATAATATGGAAGTAAATAGTGGTAAAGGTTGTGTACCATAAATTTCAGCGAACTGTGGCACAATAAAGAGTAATAACAAAACCGTCAAAAGCACTGAAATACTGAGTACTAGCATAGGATAAAGCAATATCTTTTGTACTTTACGTTGTAAAGCAAGTGTTTTTTGGCGTTGTTGAGCAATTTGCTTACACGTTTGTGCCAGAGTTCCTGTCAGTTGACTCATCGCGATCATCTGTTTTTCTTGCTTTGTGACACCATATGGAGACTGCTCTAACGCTTCTGGAAAAGATAGCCCGGATTCCAGTCCCGCTAATAAACTAGTTAACCATTGGTATAACGTAATATTCACGCAACGTTGTTGAAGAATTTGTAAACTTTCTTTTAGTGGAACCGCGGCATGTAAAAGCAAAGAAAGCTGGATCCAAAAATCACACAGCTCAACATGATTAGCTTTCCTCCAAAATACCCAATTTCGTTGTAAAGTGAGTTGACGAAAACCACGCTGAAACAATATCTGCCGAGCAAAATCCCTATTCTCTGCAATAATCATGCCTTTTTGCTTATGATTTAATCGATTTAAACCATGCCAGCGAAACAATTTTAATTTAGGCATACGTCCCCCAAAACACGCTGTACTTCTTGTTCGTTGGTCATACCTAAGCGCACTTTTTCCATAGCACTCTCATATAAGGTCGAATAGTCAAGGGTAAACTGACCAACTGCATCTTTTTGCAAAAACTGATAGACACCGATTCTACCTGAATAACCTTGGTAACACTCACATCCTATCGTTGTCTTTCCTCCACACTTGCGACAAAGCTGCCTTATTAACCGTTGTGCGACTACTAGTAATAAACTGTGTTCAATTTCATGTGGCTGCACACCTAATTGCTGTAAGCGAGACAGCGCAGATTGCGCATCATTGGTATGCAAAGTGGACAGCACTAAATGCCCTGTTTGCGCAGCGCGTAAAGCAATTGCAGCCGTTTCTTCATCACGAATTTCACCCAGCATAATAATGTCAGGGTCTTGACGTAAAAAAGCACGCAATAGCCGACAAAAATCTAATCCAATCGATGAATTAACTTGTGTTTGAATAATGCCCTCTAGCTCTATTTCAATCGGATCTTCTGCCGTTAAAATATGTTTATCCGTTTTATTCAGCCAATTCAGTGCAGTATAAAGTGAAATACTTTTTCCACTTCCCGTAGGACCCGTCACTAAAATGAGCCCCTGTGGTTGCGTCAAAATACTTTCAAAATACTGATGCTGATGTGAAGTCATCCCTAAGGTAGTGAAATCGGCATGAATAGGTTGGTTTTGTTGTAAGCGTAATACCGCTTTCTCTCCCCAATGCGTTGCTAAGGTAGCAAGGCGGAAATCTAACACATCAGAAAACGGCGTTTTAAATTGGAAACGTCCGTCTTGTGGTAAACGTGTTTCACTGATATCAAGCTTGGCAAGTAATTTAAGGCGAGACAACAAGCGACTTGATAACGAAAGCGCAAGGTGAGGCTGAACTTGTAATACGCCATCAATCCGAAAGCGCAGTTGTAATACATGAGATTGTGGCTCGATGTGAATATCTGACGCATTTTTCTGGCGTGCACTTTCAAAAATTTGATTCAGTAATTGGATAATCGGGTCATCTAACGAAATGTCCTCCTCCATTGTAGGACTGTGGTAGGACACCTGTGTTATATCTTCTATTTGTAATGATGATGGCACAAGACGCTGTAAAGCCGTTTTAAGTTCATCAACATCCAATAAAACAGGTTCTACAAATTTACTACTTAAAAAAGCAAATAATTCACACGCCGAAACATTCGCTAGCGAATCCACGCCTAACCAAAGTGTTTTCTCATCCTCTTTCAATGGTACGGCAAAATAACGTAATAAAATATGCTGTTTTTGTTGATTTTTTTGCCATAATTGAGGGCAAACCGTTATGACGTCCCCCTCTTGTGTTGTAATTGAGATACTAGCTGACATCATGAACAAAATCCCGCAGGAAACCACTCCGCATTCCCATTACACGTTGCTTTCCAAGTAATTCCTTGAGATATATCTTCATTTGGCATCAATGTATAACTGATACCAGCTAATAAATCTTTTCCAGATACCTGTATAGTTCCATTATTAACAGTCAATGTTGATAAATATTTAGCCTTTTTATTAAGCACATTTTTAATATTACTAAAAGTACAATCGTCCTTTTTCCCCGTATTATAAATACACAATTCAACTTCTGCTCGATAAGGGGCTGCAGCTTGTAATAATTCGGAGATTGCGGCTTTTTTTGTATAATTCTGATAGGAAGGAATCGCGATAGTCGCTAAAATAGCAACGATTGCAACGACAATCATTAACTCAATTAATGTAAATCCTTTTTGTACTGACAAAATAATATGGTTTTTCATCACATCACCTTTAATTGAAAAAAGAACCAACATAGCACCTTACCAGATGGAAAGAGCTAAAAATGGCTTATGACAGAGTTAGCAAGGACAGTTTTTCAGAAAAAGGAAAAGAGAAAAAAAGTAACCGCACTTTTTTCCGATCTTGATCGCAAAACGAGTATTTATAATGAAAAAATTACAAAACACAATTCAGTCTGGCTGGCTAAATGGTGTAGAAAAAATCCTATCTCCGCATTTTGATCAACGCCCTGACCCAAAAGATATTTCTTTGTTAATTATTCATTATATTAGTTTGCCGCCAGAACAATTTGGTGGACAAGCAATTCATGATTTTTTTCAAGGAAAATTAGATCCGCATGCTCACCCGTATTTTGCCGAAATCTATCAAATGCGTGTGTCTGCCCATTGCTTAATTGATCGCCAAGGCAAAATTACACAATACGTTAATTTTAATGATCGAGCTTGGCATGCGGGGCAATCTGAATTTCAAGGACGAGAGAAATGTAATGATTTTGCTATTGGTATTGAACTCGAAGGTAGCAATGCGCACCCTTTTACAGAAAAACAATATCAGGCATTAATTCAATTAACACAACAGATTATGGTTGCTTATCCACGCATCACTCCAGAACGTATTGTTGGACATTGCGATGTCTCACCTGGTCGGAAAATCGATCCTGGTCAGTACTTCAACTGGGATAAGTACCTGATGCACTTAAAACATGATTAAAAATCAAACAATGATAATACTATGAGAAAAAATGCCCCAAAATACGGTCAATATCATTTATCCATTTGATTTATAAAAATATTTATCAATTTTATTTTGTATAAAAAATAACCTTTTCGAGTTATTAAATACAATTCATCAATTCAGCCACAATTTTATCCACAGAAAAAGTGAATAACTTTATCAATACAAGAAAGTGAGTTGATCCTAAACAAACCTGTTTATAAAAAGTAGCGAGGCGCAGCAGGACTTTTACAGTAAAATCAGCCTCCTCAATATGTCAAGCGTCAACTTGGTTAAAAAATGAAAGATCGTATCGTTTGCTACCCTAAGTCGCCGTTCTATATCGTTTTTTTCAGACCATAATTTTATTTATCTCTCGGTTATTGATAGGTTATCAACAAAATTATCCACATATAAAAAAATGATATAACGCCAAGTTTCTCAAAAAGCGCTGAATTTTACATAACATGTGAAAGAAAAGCAGTACTAACCTTGATTAGCAGTTGAGAAAATCGCAATTATATGAAACAATCGACAGATTATTTACAATAAAGACAATAAAAATTTTTAAGGTGAAACGCGAGTGATCGACTTCGATGGCTACCGTCCAAATGTGGGGATCGTGATTTGCAATAACGACGGTCAAGTACTCTGGGCAAAAAGGTACGGACAAAATTCTTGGCAATTTCCTCAAGGCGGCATTAATGATAATGAAAGCGCTGAGCAAGCCATGTATCGAGAATTATTTGAGGAAGTCGGTTTATCACCAAAAGATGTGAAAATTTTATATGTATCAAAGCATTGGTTACGTTATAAACTACCTAAACGTTTATTACGCTATGATACCAAGCCAATATGTATTGGTCAGAAACAGCGTTGGTTTTTACTGCAACTTGTATCAGATGAAAAAAACATCAATATGCAATCCAGTAAATCCCCTGAATTTGACGGGTGGCGTTGGGTAAGCTTCTGGTATCCTGTCCGTCAAGTTGTCTCCTTTAAAAAAGAAGTCTACCGCAAAGCAATGAAAGAATTTGCAACGGTACTCTTTGATCAAAATAAAGAAACTACGTTAGCAAAAAATACAGAAGTGGATAGCAAACCCACACATTCAACAAAAAAATCCTCATTTTCATCAAAACATTCAAAACGACAACATCATAAATATAGGGGTTGATTATGCTCACCTTTTTTCTTATCTGCCTTGCGGTAGGAGCATTCGCAGGCTTTTTAGCAGGTCTATTTGGTATTGGTGGTGGTTTAATTATTGTTCCGGTTCTTGCTTACTTAATGCCTAAATATATTGGTGTGCCTGAGTCAATGGTAATGGCTTGTGCACTGGGCACCTCTTTCGCAACCATTATTATTACCAGTTTTTCCTCGGCACAACGACACCATAAGCTTGGTAATGTCGTCTGGGATGTGGTTAAAATCCTCGCACCTGTGATTATGATAGCCACATTTATTTCTGGATTTTTTATCAGCTACCTACCAAAAGACGTTTCAGCCAAACTCTTTGCTTGTCTTGTTGTTTACCTATCCATCAAAATGTTTCTTTCTGTCAAGCCCAAACCTGTAACAAAAGTATTAACCAAAGCGTCCACCGTGATTGCAGGTATCTTCATTGGTATGGCATCTAGTGCAGCAGGGATTGGTGGAGGTGGCTTTATTGTGCCGTTTTTAAACTCAAGAGGCATTGAAATGAAAAAAGCGATTGGCTCCTCGGCAGTTTGCGGCAGCTTACTCGCACTAGCTGGCATGTCGAGTTTTATCATTGCAGGTTGGGGAGCAGAAGGCTTGCCTGACTATTTTGTTGGCTATGTCTATTTACCTGCATTATTCGGGATTACACTCACCTCTATTTTTACATCAAAAATTGGGGCGACTGTCACTTCTATTCTACCTGTTCCCATCTTAAAAAAGGCATTTGCAATCATGCTACTGATTTTAGCGATAAACATGATTTTTAAATAAAGGAATTATATGCAATCAAATTATTTCTCTTTTCCACAATTTGATCCCGTCATTTTTGAAATGGGTCCAATTGGCTTACGCTGGTACGGTTTAATGTATCTTATTGGCTTTATTTTTGCACGATGGTTAGCTGTACGTCGAGCCCGCCGCCCAAATAGCAATTGGACAACCGAACAAGTAGACAGTTTGTTATTTAACGGCTTTATGGGGGTATTTCTAGGCGGACGAATTGGCTATGTATTTTTCTACCAATTCGATTATTTCCTAGAAGATCCAATGTATTTATTTCGAATGTGGGAAGGAGGCATGTCATTCCACGGTGGCTTAATCGGGGTAATTTTAGCGATGATTTTAACCGCCAAAAACCAAAAACGTCACTTTTGGGCAACGGCGGATTTTGTCGCCCCGTTAATTCCTTTTGGCCTAGGTATGGGAAGAATCGGCAACTTTATTAATGATGAACTATGGGGACGTGTCACAGATGTACCTTGGGCGGTATTATTTCCTTCTGGAGGGTATTTACCACGCCACCCTTCTCAACTCTACGAATCATTCTTAGAAGGACTAGTATTATTCGTCATCTTAAATTGGTTTGTTCAAAAACCACGTCCAACAGGTTCTGTTGCAGGATTATTCCTTGTCTTATATGGTTTGTTCCGATTCATAGTAGAATTTTTTCGCGAACCCGATTCTCAGCTTGGTCTCTACTTTGGTCAGCACATTTCAATGGGGCAAATTTTATCGATGCCGATGATTATCATTGGGGCAATGATTATTGCTATAGCTTACAAAAATGCGACGAAAAAAGAGGAAATGTTATGAAAACATATCTCGCACTCTGCCAACGTATCGTTGATGAAGGAGTATGGATTGAAAATGCCCGTACAGGAAAACGTTGTTTAACTGTGATTGATGCCGCTCTCACTTATGATGTGGCTAACAATCAATTTCCACTCATCACCACCCGAAAAAGTTATTGGAAAGCTGCAATTGCAGAGTTTCTTGGCTATATTCGTGGCTATGATAATGCCGCAGACTTCCGTAAACTTGGCACAAAAACTTGGGATGCGAACGCCAATGAAAATGAAGCTTGGCTCAATAATCCACACCGTAAAGGACCTGACGATATGGGACGAGTTTATGGCGTACAAGGGCGAGCTTGGCGTAAACCTAACGGGGAAACGATCGATCAGCTACGTAAAATCGTGAATAATTTGAGTAAAGGCATTGATGACCGCGGCGAGATCATGACGTTTTTCAATCCAGGGGAATTTGATCTTGGTTGCTTACGTCCTTGTATGCACACCCACACATTCTCGTTATTAGGCGACACACTGTATCTCACCAGTTATCAACGTTCTTGTGATGTACCGCTTGGACTCAATTTTAACCAAATTCAAGTATTTACGTTCTTGGCCCTGATGGCACAGATAACTGGCAAGAAACCTGGTCAGGCTTATCATAAAATTATTAACGCACATATTTATGAAGATCAGCTCGATTTAATGAAAAATGTGCAATTAAAACGTGAACCCTATCCTCTGCCGCAATTGGAAATTAACCCAGATATTAAAACCTTAGAAGACTTAGAAACTTGGGTTACGATGGATGATTTCAAGGTCACGGGTTACCAGTGCCACGAACCAATTAAATATCCGTTTTCTGTTTAATCTTTGAGGTAAATGTGCGGTCAGACTCAGACGAAAAATGGATGCGTTATGCCCTTGAATTAGCAGACAAGGCAGAAGCTTTAGGTGAAATTCCAGTTGGTGCAGTACTGGTCGATGACGAGGGAAATATTCTCGGCGAAGGCTGGAACTTATCGATTACTGACTCTGATCCTACCGCCCATGCTGAAATCGTTGCCTTACGCCGAGGTGGTAAAAGCTTACACAACTACCGTCTACTGAATACGACCCTTTATGTCACCCTTGAGCCTTGCACGATGTGTGCGGGTGCAATTTTACATAGTCGTATTAAACGCTTGGTCTTTGGCGCTTCCGATTATAAAACGGGGGCAGTCGGCTCACGTTTTCACTTTTTCGATAACTATAAAATGAATCATTATGTTGAGATAACCGCGGGTGTACTGCAAGAAGCATGTAGTCAAAAACTGAGTGCTTTTTTTCAAAAACGGCGTGAACAGAAAAAAGCGCATAAATTCAAGACAGATGAAAAACGGTATCCTGAATAAAAGGCTAATCAATTGATTAGCCTTTTCTCTATGTGTAGAAATACATTTAATATTTCACAATATGCCCGTATCCTTCCAGAATCGTTTTAATATGTTCTAGGGATTCTTTAGTAGGTGGTGCAACATCTTCGAGTTCGTATTTTTCCCCCATTGCTTCCCATTTATGCGCACCTAAACGATGGTAAGGCAAGAGCTCAACCTTCTCGATATTTTTCATCTCTTTAATAAAGTTACCCAGTAAATGAATATCTTCATCTGCATCAGTATAACCAGGCACCACTACATAACGAATCCAAACAGGCTGATTACGTTTTGCTAAATATTGTGCAAATTCAAGTGTACGTTTATTCGGAACACCAATTAAGTGTTGGTGAATCGTATCATTAAGTTGTTTGAGATCTAACAAAACCAGATCAGTAACATCCATTAATTCGTCAATGACATGATCATAATTGCGCACAAAACCATTTGTATCAAGACAAGTATGGATCCCTTGTTCTTTACATGCTCGGAACCAATCTCGAACAAATTCAGCTTGTAAAACCGCCTCACCACCAGAAGCGGTCACGCCACCTCCCGAGGCTTTCATGAAATGGCGATACGTGACCACTTCCTTCATTAATTCCTCAACCGTAATTTCTTTGCCAGCATGCAAATCCCAGGTATCTCGGTTATGGCAGTATTTACAGCGCATCAAGCAGCCTTGTAAAAATAAAATGAAACGGATCCCTGGTCCATCGACCGTTCCACAAGACTCAAATGAATGAATTTTTCCCACAATAGACATAATCAATCCTTCAAAAAATTTTGCTTATTATAATCGAAATTTAAGCAGAGTGTTGTGAATTATTTGAGCAGGTTCGGTAGATTGTGAGCTAAAAAACTCGGTATTTGTGCTAACAAACACCGAGTAATATCCTCAGGAGCAACTATTTATAATGATAAAACTAAAAGGCTAATCCTATACTTGCTTGAAAGCGTGTATTTGAGAGAGCATCTTTTCGTCCCAGATCACGACTTAAACCAATATTGGCATAAACATTACTGTCCATTGGTTTAAACTGCAAACCTGCTACGAGATTCAGCCAAGCCTTATCTTGCTGTTCAAGTTGAGTACTAAACAGACTTCCATTTAAGCCTGCCTTAAGCATAGGAATCGCATTATTCCATTCATTCACCCAACGGGCTGTGACATAAGGTTGCCATGTGGCTGCATCATAACGCAAATCGATACCCACTCCACTTCTTACACTATGGACACGACGACTTGCAAATTGCATTTTAGTCATACCTTGATTACGTTCACTAAATGCCGCAATATCTGTTTTAGTCTTATAGATATCTGCAATCAATGCTAGTGCCACATCCTGTAATGCCCATTCATAGCCCGCGAATAAGCCCATACTTAGACTGTCAGCCTCTGTTTCACCAGATTGATGATGCGTCGACTGCCCAATACGCGCAACACGATTGGTAGCAAATTGAGTCGTATTTGATTGGAGAGCGCCACCGACCCACCACGTCGTTGCATCATAACGAAGTGCGGTACTTAACACACGATTTTTACTCGCAACGTTAATCAACCCTTGTTGTACATCTTGTTTTTGTTGACTGGCGACCACAGTAAGTTGCCACTGAGGGTTAAATTGAACCTTCACCCCAATATGCAAGCTCTTTCCTCCCGCTTGTGTTTGATATGCCACTAGCGTATCAACGGTTTCGGCTTCTTGTATGTTGAAACGATTACGGTTACTTTCTGTACGCGTAAAATCCAAGGCAAGATCTGTTTGTTGCTGAGCCAATTGGGCAAGTACGCCCATCTGTTTTGGTGTCTGTAAAACATTCATCATATAATCAGACATCGCTTGATGTGCCGTTGGTCCTGGGTGGAAACTATCAGCAAATAAACGTTGATTTGCGACTGTTTGATCAGTGGGTTGGCAGGCTGCTTGGTTAGGATCTGCCGTACTCCCTGCACAAGCAACTGTTGTCGTATTCGTAATCCCATATTCTGCAGGGCGAGCAATCATATCTTTTAATAAACTGTCCGTATCGATACGTACTACATTTTCTCCCGCTTGATTCAGAGCAGTAGTAATACTCGCATTTAAGAGGGCTGTTGCTTGTGCGGCTTGTTGAACAATCTCTTGATATTCTTTAATTAGCGTATTAGCAATGCTTTCTGCATTATAACCTTTAGCAGACAGTGCTAGCTTTGTTAAAGGCCAACGGCTATTATAAAAATCCGTTGCCGCTTTCTTTAATACCGCAATACGATGTTGTTCAAATTCATCAGCATTTTGTGTTGGTTGAACCAAAATTTGCTCAACTGCTCCTTTAAAACTAGCAATAAAATCCCCTTTTTTGATAAAACCATAAGAACTAGATTGGATTTGCTCCCCTGCTGCCTCACCTAATTTATCAAAAAACTCAGGAGTATAGGTAACATTTGGGATGGTGGGAGCAATAATCTGAGTTACGCCCGCTTGCTGTAACACTGCCCATTGTTGCGCCATGGTTTGCGCCATTGCATTAATACTGCTTAACACATAAGCTTGCTTCTCTTCTGGTGTTTTCTTAGTGACAGCAGTTGCAAGAACTGTTGCTAAATCATTACCCCCAGCCCA
The DNA here is from genome assembly GCA_000973525.1 of Pasteurella multocida subsp. multocida OH4807. Taxonomy (NCBI): domain Bacteria; kingdom Pseudomonadati; phylum Pseudomonadota; class Gammaproteobacteria; order Pasteurellales; family Pasteurellaceae; genus Pasteurella; species Pasteurella multocida. The sequence goes on from CP004391.1 coordinate 706,243, forward strand.
CAGAATATGTAATGCCTCTTTTTTCACTGGTGTTTGCAAATAGGTGGCAACTTGATTTGCCAACACTAAATTTGCTTGCTGCTCAGTTTTAGTATTGTTACTTCCAACAATCACACCGCCACTATAAGCATAACTTGATCCACCTTGGGTAGAAGGAGTGAGTTTTCCACCTAATGCTTGAGCAAGATACTCATCATAAAGATAATGATATTGTCCATTTGCATTTAAATAAGACGCTTTTTTATTCCAATTTGTTTGCCCCATATCACTCAAACTGTCACCGAATACCACCACCTCTTGCGCAGAGATCACAGAACTGAATGAACACAATAATGCTAATGAAAGTGTCTTAATTTTCACAATAAAATCCTTTAATAATTAAGTAGTAAGTAAAATTTGACAAGATAATACGGTGGTCACTCAAGAATACCTAGACAGACCAGTACTGGTATGAACAGGTAAAATAAATAGAGGTCAGAGCTCAGAACAAAAAAGCCTCTGTGCTTTTACACAGAGGCTTATGTTTTGAATGAATATTAAGCGTAATTACATCGCTTGAGTGAATGTACGAGTAATTACGTCTTGTTGCTGCTCTTTCGTTAATGAGTTGAAACGTACTGCATAACCAGAAACACGGATGGTTAACTGAGGATATTTCTCTGGGTTTTCCATCGCATCTAATAACATTTCACGGTTCATTACGTTCACATTTAAGTGCTGACCACCTTCGATGGTTGCTTCGTGGTGGAAGTAACCGTCCATTAAGCCTGCAAGGTTACGTTTTTGTGCTTCGTAATCTTTACCTAATGCATTTGGTACGATTGAGAAGGTGTATGAAATACCGTCTTTCGCATACGCAAATGGTAATTTAGCAACAGATGTTAATGACGCTACCGCACCTTTTTGGTCACGACCGTGCATTGGGTTCGCACCTGGTCCGAATGGCGCACCTGAGCGACGACCATCTGGTGTGTTACCTGTTTTCTTACCATATACCACGTTAGAAGTGATAGTAAGAACAGATTGAGTTGGAACAGCGTTACGATATGTACCCAATTTTTGGATTTTCTTCATAAAGCGTTCAACTAAGTCACACGCGATTTCGTCTACACGGTTATCGTTGTTACCGAATTGTGGATATTCACCTTCGATTTCAAAGTCGATTGCCACGTTTTTCGCAACACCAACAACTTCACCCGCTTTGTTTTTGATTTCGATGTCGCCACGAACTGGTTTCACTTTCGCATATTTAATTGCAGATAATGAGTCAGCTGCCACAGAAAGACCCGCGATACCACACGCCATTGTGCGGAATACATCACGATCGTGAAGAGCCATTAATGCAGCTTCATATGCATATTTATCATGCATAAAGTGAATGATGTTCAATGCTGTTACGTATTGTTTTGCTAACCAATCCATAAAGCTGTCTAAGCGAGTCATGACATCTTCATAATCTAAGTATTCGCTTGTGATTGGCTCTGATTTCGGTCCAACTTGGTCACCTGATTTCTCATCCACACCACCGTTGATTGCGTATAACAAGGTTTTCGCTAAGTTTGCACGCGCACCGAAGAATTGCATCATTTTACCTACGATCATTGGTGATACGCAGCAAGCGATCGCATAGTCATCGTTTTGGAAGTCAGGACGCATTAAGTCATCGTTTTCATACTGAACAGATGACGTATCGATAGAGACTTTAGCTGCATAGCGTTTGAAACCTTCTGGTAATTTTTCAGACCAAAGAATTGTTAAGTTTGGTTCTGGAGAAGGGCCCATCGTGTAAAGGGTGTGTAAGATACGGAAGCTGTTTTTGGTGACTAATGTACGACCATCTAAGCCCATACCAGCTAATGTTTCAGTTGCCCACATTGGGTCACCAGAGAATAATTGATCGTATTCTGGCGTACGTAAGAAACGTACCATACGTAATTTCATGACTAAATGGTCAATTAACTCTTGTGCTTCTTGTTCTGTGATTTTGCCTGCTTTTAAGTCACGCTCGATATAGATATCTAAGAATGTAGAAACACGACCGAATGACATTGCAGCACCATTTTGAGATTTAACTGCAGCAAGGTATGCAAAGTAAGTCCATTGAACCGCTTCGTGTGCGTTAGTTGCTGGACCAGAAATGTCATAACCATAAGAGGCTGCCATTTCTTTCATTTTACCTAAAGCGCGGTGTTGTTCTGCGATTTCTTCACGTAATTGAATTGTTGCTTGGATATCTTCGCCACGCTCTAATTTGTCTTGTAATGAAGTAAATTGTTTGAATTTATCTTTCATTAAGAAGTCTGCACCGTAAAGTGCCATACGACGATAGTCACCGATGATACGACCACGACCATAAGCATCTGGAAGACCAGTGATTACGCCTGATTTACGGCAACGTAAGATATCTGGCGTGTAAACATCGAATACACCTTGGTTGTGTGTTTTACGATATTCAGTAAAGATTTGTTCGACTTCAGGTTTTAATTCGCGACGGTAAACTTTACAAGAACCTTTCACCATATTGATACCACCAAACGGCATAATTGCACGTTTTAAAGGCGCATCAGTTTGAAGACCAACGATTTTCTCTAAGTTTTTATCGATATAACCTGGTGCGTGAGAAGTGATTGTTGATGGAGTGTCACAGTCGATGTCATACGGCTCGTGAGTTTTATTCTCAACTTTGATTTTCTCCATTACGTCATTCCATAATTTTGTTGTCGCTTCAGTTGCGTCAGCTAAGAATGACTCATCACCTTCATACGGGGTATAGTTTTTTTGGATAAAATCACGAACGTTCACTTCAGTTTGCCATTCACCTGCTGCAAACCCTTCCCAAGCTTTTTGTTGCGCTTCCGTTAATTGACTCATATTGAATTACCTTCTATTAAATGAAATAAAGAAATCTGTTATACCTACACAAAGCGAATCAAACTCACATCAAAACTGACCGCACTTTGCAACCGAAATGATTTAATGTGGGCGATTAATGTACCACTGGGCTAATGCCACACAGCAAGCGCCACCCACGATGTTCCCCAACGTCACGGGAATTAAATTTTTTACAACAAAATGATAGACATCTAAATCTGCAAATTGAGCTGGATCCATTGCAATCGCTTGCCAAAATTCAGGAGAAGCTAAATGTGCGATCATCATTCCCATTGGAATCATAAACATATTCGCCACGCTATGCTCAAATCCAGACGCCACAAACATAGAAATTGGTAAAATCATAATGATTGCTTTATCTAATAATGTTTTACCTGCGTAAGTCATCCACACCGCAATACACACCATAATGTTACAGAAAATGCCTAGTGCAAAGGCTTCTGTCCATGTGTGATGAATTTTATGTTGCGCTGTTTTTAAAATCGTTAAGCCCCATTGCCCATTGGCCGCCATGATTTGCCCCGCAAACCAAGTCAGCAAGACAATAAAAATTGCCCCTGCAAAATTACCAAAATACACTACGATCCAGTTACGTAACATTTGAGTCGTCGTAATACGCCCGCTTACACGTGCAACCGCAGTCATGGTAGATGAAGTAAATAATTCTGAACCACAGACAACGACCATAATTACACCAAGAGAGAAAACGATTCCACCCACTAACTTAGTTAGCCCCCAAGGTGCATCGCCGTTTCCAGTTTGAGTCGTTGCGTAAAAGACAAAGGCTATCGCAATAAATGCGCCTGCGGGAATAGCAGAGAAGAAAGAATAGCGTTGTTTTTTGGTGGCTTTATAAACACCGACATCTTCGCCAATCTGTGCCATTTTTGCAGGTGGCACAATGCAGGTTGACGTTGAATCTTCACTTTTCATTCTCACTCTCCCTTGATATGAATCTCATTATGATCGCGTACACTTCTCATCATGCGAAATGACGAATAATTTAAAAAAATTTTATTTTTTATAAGATTTGTTAATTATAGGGAGTTTTACACCAAAATAAAAGCATTTTACCGTTTAAAAAACGATCAAAACAAAAATTCCTTACGCCAGATCAATTTATCCAAAAAATTCATTATAAATCAAATAATTAACATTAAAATAAAATTTTTACAACAAGCTATTAACATTCATTTTTTAAGCTTGTTTAAATTAAATTTTAAACAAAAAAAGTCCTAAATAAAACGGGTGCAAAAAATTGCTATTTTGCGCTTTTTCTGTTAAAAAATGCAGATAATTTTGTCTCATAGAAGAAAGGATAAGGGTCATGGCTGAAGAAACCATTTTTAGTAAAATTATTCGTCGAGAAATCCCAGCAAATATTGTTTATCAAGACGATTTAGTCACGGCATTTCGTGATATCTCTCCGCAAGCCAAAACGCACATATTAATTATCCCAAATAAATTAATTCCGACCGTGAATGATGTCTGTGAACAAGACGAATTAACACTGGGTCGTTTATTTACTGTCGCCGCCAAACTGGCTAAGCAAGAAGGGATTGCTGAAGATGGTTATCGTTTGATCGTAAACTGTAATAAACACGGTGGACAAGAAGTTTTCCATCTCCATATGCACCTTGTCGGTGGTGAACCATTAGGCAGGATGTTAGCAAAATAATGAAAAAACTCACCGCACTTTTTCTCACTGGTTTTCTTATGGTTGGTTGTAGTAGCTATAAACCAACCAGTTTATTACACACAACTCAACCGATTCTCAACATCGAAGCGGATGCAGAGCCTATCATAGAAGCTCAGGTATCCCCTCATTCAGCTTGGATTAAAAATAAGAGTAAGCAACCTCATGATCTCACTTATCGTCTGTTCTGGTATGACGAACAAGGCGTTTCACAGCAAGAGCTTGCGCCCTCGTACAGATTACGGTTGAATGCTGATGAGAAACAGCGCATCGAACTTAACAAACCGACTGAAAAAAGTGCGAATTATCGTTTATACATCCGCTTAAAATAAAAGGCGTCCCCATTATGTCAACCTTGCTGATCGATCTGAAAAATCAAGAACTTTCATCTGAAGAAGTTGAACTTTTACATCACCCGCTTGTTGCGGGTTTAATTTTGTTCACGCGAAATTTTTATGACCGCCAACAAATTCAAGCATTAATTCAATCCGTACGTCAACGTGTAAAAAAAGACCTGTTAATTACAGTAGACCAAGAAGGTGGACGAGTACAACGCTTTCGCCCAGGTTTTACTCAATTACCTGCTATGCAGGCGTTCGCAGAATTGCTGTCTGATCCACAACAACGCTTAGATATGGCACAACAAGCAGGCTGGCAAATGGCGGCGGAAATGGTAGCCTTGGATATTGATCTTAGCTTTGCACCAGTATTAGATCTTGGTCATCAATGCCAAGCCATTGGTGACCGCAGTTTTCATCAAGACGCAGAGATGACTACGAAGCTCGCTACAGCATTTATTCAAGGAATGCAACAAGCAGGCATGGCGGCAACGGGCAAGCATTTTCCTGGGCATGGTCATGTCATCGCTGATTCACATTTAGAAACCCCTTATGACGATCGTACAAAAGCAGACATTTTTTCCAAAGATCTCGTCCCATTTCAACAGCTTATTCAGCAAAATTTACTCCATGCGGTGATGCCAGCCCATGTCATTTATAGCCAATGTGATGCGCAGCCTGCGAGTGGATCACATTACTGGTTAAAAGAGGTCTTACGCCAGCAACTTGGCTTCCAAGGTGCGATTTTTTCTGATGATTTAGGCATGAAAGGTGCGGGCTTTATGGGCAATTTCGTAGAACGTTGTGAACAATCGCTCAATGCAGGTTGTGATTTACTACTCCTTTGTAATGAACGAGAAGGCGTGATTCAAGTATTAGACAATTTAATGCTCTCAGAAAGCCAAGCTGACTTTAGACAGCGTCAGAATCGTTTACGCCAATTATTTAAACGTCGGTCGTTCAACTGGTCAACATTAGAATCTACATCCCGTTGGCTTGAAAACCATAAAAAACTGAGCGCACTTCAGCAAGCATGGCTTGATAAGAAATCGACATAACAATTCGCCTATGCAACTCACAATTCCTTGTCCGCATTACCAATTAAATCAATGCCGCTCATGCCAATGGCTAAGTCTACCTTATGCCAAACAGCTTGAGCGTAAAATGGCACATTTAACACAGCAGCTAACTCAATTAGACTGTTCGAAAACCACATGGGTCGCACCGTATACCTCACCACTCACCGCATTTCGCAATAAAGCCAAAATGGCGGTCAGCGGTATGGTAGAACGCCCTATTTTGAGCCACCCACAAAGCACGACGGATTTAACAGACTGCCCACTTTATCCAACCCATTTTGCTCAGATTTTTACCGTGTTAAAAGATTTTATTGCGCGTGCAGGCTTAGTGCCTTACAACATTGCAAAGCAAAAAGGGGAGCTCAAATATATTCTATTGACTGAAAGCCAAATGGACGGCGGTTTAATGCTCCGATTTGTGCTACGTTCAGAAACTAAATTGCCCTTAATTCAACGTGAATTGGCGGGCTTAATGGCAAAATTGCCACAATTAAACGTGGTCAGTGTGAATATTCAGCCGCAACACGCGGCTATTTTGGAAGGGGAAAAAGAAATTTTTCTCACGCAACAACACACGTTACCCGAATCGTTTAATCACATTCCACTTTTTATTCGTCCACAAGGTTTTTTCCAAACCAATCCCAAAGTAGCAGAAGGGTTATATGGCACAGCACAACAATGGATTAAAGATTTACCCATCAGCCGCCTTTGGGATTTATTCTGTGGCGTGGGTGGTTTTGGTCTACATTGTGCAGCGTTGTTGCAACAAACTCATCCAGATAAAGACATTGAATTGACGGGGATTGAAATTTCGGCGTCTGCCATTGCCGCGGCAACACAATCCGCACAACAATTAGGTTTAAAAAATGTGAGCTTCCAAGCACTTGATGCCAAGAATTTTGCATTTGAACAAAGCCAAACGCCCGATTTAGTGATAGTGAATCCCCCCCGTCGTGGCATTGGTACGGAGTTGGCGCAATTTCTGAATCAATTGGCACCGCACTTTATTCTCTATTCAAGTTGTAATGCCGAAACAATGGGCAAAGATTTAACAGGATTGAACGACTATCAATTACAAAAAATTCAATTATTTGATATGTTCCCGCACTCGCATCATTATGAAGTGCTGTGTTTGCTAGTCCGAAAAACCAAGTAGTGCTTTCAACATATAAAAAACGGTGGATATTCCCACCGCTCTTTTTTATCTCACCTACACCGAATTAGTCTAAACGTTTAGAAAGCGCTAACCAATCTGCTTTAAATTCACGACGCATATTATTGATTGCATCAATAATATCATGATGAACAAGATGTTCATTTTGGATACCGACGCAGTATCCTCCTTTGCCTTGTAGCAAGAGATCCACCGCATAAACGCCCATACGAGAACCTAAAATACGGTCAAATGCACAAGGTGTACCACCACGTTGGATATGTCCTAAAATCGTCGCACGTGTTTCATGATGAACACGTTCTTCGATCTCACGTGCTAATTCATTCACGTCACAGATTAATTCGGTAATCGCGATAATCGCATGACGTTTCCCTTTGATGATACTACGTTCAATTTGCTGAATCAGCTCTTCACGGTTAAAGGCGACTTCTGAGGCTACAATATATTCACAACCGCCCGCGATGCCTGCCGAAATCGCTAAGTCACTACAATGGCGTCCCATAATTTCTACGATAGAAATACGTTGATGTGAACTTGATGTATCACGTAAACGGTCAATCGCTTCTACAGCCGTCTCAAGCGCAGTTTGATAACCGATCGTATAGTCTGTTCCTGCCACGTCATTATCAATCGTACCTGGAATCCCAACACATGGAAAACCATGTTCTTCTGTCAACAATTTCGCGCCCATATAAGATCCGTCGCCACCGATTACTACTAATGCATCAATACCATGTGAACGTAAAATCTCTGCACATTTAGCACGTACTTCAGGGTTTTTAAATTCAGGAAAACGTGCCGACCCCAAGAATGTTCCACCACGATTAATCACATCTGACACACTGTAACGTGTCATTTGTTTAATTTTATTGTGATATAAACCGTAGTAACCTTCATAAATACCATAGACCTCTAACCCTTCTGATAGCGCTGAACGTACTACACCACGAATGGCGGCATTCATACCTGGTGCATCACCACCACTAGTTAACACTGCTATTTTTTTTATCATAATTCCAGCCTTTTTCACTAAAAAATCAATTCAAAATCGTCGCTAAGATTACACTATTCACTAACAGTGCTCTAGCAAAATTTATCAAAAAACTTATTACATTTGATCTAGTTTCGCATTTTCTAATTTTTCTGCTTGTACGACACTCGTGGGTTCATGATGAATGACAATATCCACTAATGAAAAAGCGCTTCTCAAACGCTGTTCAAGTTGCTCTGTAATATCATGAGCGTCTAAGAACGACAAATGATCATCCAGCTCTAAATCAAACTGAATAAAGCGAACCGCCCCTGATTGACGGGTACGCAAATCATGAAAACCTAGAATACGGGGATCGGATACAATGATCTGTTCAATTCGCTGAATTTCTTCATCTGGTAAAGCACGATCTAACAACAATTGTACTGCATCAAATAACATCTTAAGTGCGCTCACTAAAATATAGATGGCAATCACAATTGCTCCGATGGCATCGGCAATCACCACATCCCACAAGGTCAAAACCAATGAAAATAAAATCACCACATTCATCAACAAATCTGTTTGATAATGTAGCCGATCTGCCTTAATCGCAGGGCTATCTGTTTTCTTCACAATGCAACTTTGGTAATAAACCAATGCGGAGGTAATCAGGAGAGAAAAACAAATCACACCAATACCTAGTGTGGTCTTTTCCAAAGGTTGTGGCTCATTCAAACGATGAATCCCCTGCAATAACAGAAAGGCGGCAGAACCAGAAATAAAGGCACTTTGAATCAATGAAGCAAGTGATTCTGCTTTGCCATGACCAAAAGAATGGTTTTCATCTGCTGGCATCAGCGCAAAACGTAAAATCACCATATTTAAGAAAGAGGCTGCCAAATCTAAGGTCGAATCCACAACAGACGCCAACATACTGACCGCTCCAGTTTCCCACCACGCAAAGCCTTTCACTAAAATCAACATCAATGCAGTATAAACCGCACAATTCGCTGCCTTTTTAACCTGTGAGGAGTAAAGCTTTTCTTCCATCTATTTACAAGTCCATTGCCAATCATGTGCTTTTACATGTTTCATTTCTTTTTCTACCACATATTTCTTCAAATAACGCACCACTTTTTCATTGGTCATGTGACGCAATCTTTTCGTTTTGGGGACTTTTAAAGAATATTGATATTGCACAAAACCACAATTTTGTATAGTTTTCCCTTTAGCAACATCCACTTGCCAGTCGTTATTTTTTACCGTGGGCTCATAAATTACATAAGCGTACAAGCTGTCTTCTTCACTTTGCAATTTAAAGTGTTTCACACCCGTATTATGATAAACACGTGAACGTAATGCGACCCGCTCATCTAAAGTCAGCTTTGCCTGATTACGATCGAATAATAATTCCACTGCACTTTTCCACGTTTCTAATTGTTCATCATTTTCAAGGTAGAAAAAACGCGCCATTGTACCTAAATCTTGCTGTGCAACAAGCTGATAAGTGTGTTTATTATGAGTCAGTTGTTGTGGAACAAGAAGTTGTGAATTAGATGCACAGCCGCCTAACAGCAAAGCGAAAAGTGCGGTTAACATTAAGCGATTTTTTTGCATATTATTCCGCCAAATCACGTTTAAAAATCCATTCTGTTTTAGTTGAGCTCATGGAATCAAAACAGTACCCTGCTAAATCAAACTCTTTGAGCTGCTCGGCTTCAGTGACACGCTGTTGAATCATATAACGGCACATTAAGCCACGTGCTTTTTTCGCATAAAAGCTAATCACTTTATAACGCCCATTTTTGTTATCTAAAAACACAGGCTTAATGATGGTTGCTTTTAGTGTATTTTCGTTCACTGCTTTATAGTATTCATCTGATGCAAGATTAATTAAGAGATCATCCCCCTGTTCATCGATAGCCTGTTGTAATGCCGTCGTAATCACATTGCCCCAAAAGGCATATAGATCTTTTCCTCGCGGATTTGCTAATTTCGTCCCCATTTCCAAACGATAAGGCTGCATCAAATCTAAGGGTTTTAATAAACCATATAATCCCGACAACATACGCAAATGTTGTTGTGCAAATTGCACATCTTGTACTGATAAAGATTCTACGTCCAGCCCCGTATACACATCGCCTTTAAAAGCATAAATCGCTGCTCGTGCATTGTGTTCATTATGTGTTTTTTGCCACTCGGCAAAGCGCGCCGCATTTAATCCCGCGAGTTTGTCGCTAATCGACATTAACGAAGCCAGTTGAGCAGGAGAAAATTGACGACAAATTGCGATTAACTGCTCACTGTAATCAGTTAATATGGGTTGAGAAAAAGGTAATTTAGGCGTATCACTCTCAAAATCTAAGGTTTTTGCAGGTGAAATAATGGCTAACATAATGTGTTCTTCCTGTTTTTAACGTGAATTTAATTGCCATTGAATCGGTGATAATCCTTGTTGGATTAAGTATTCATTGGTTTTAGAAAAATGGCGGCATCCAAAAAAACCACGATGCGCAGATAATGGTGAAGGATGAGGTGCGGTCAAAACACAGTGTTTTTTGCGGTCAATAAATTGCCCTTTCTTTTGAGCATGGCTTCCCCAAAGTAAAAAAACGAGATGCTCGCGCTGTTCATTTAATACAGAGATCACACGATCCGTAAACGTCTCCCAACCAAAATTCGCATGAGAATGGGCCTGCCCTTGCTCAACAGTCAACACTGTATTAAGCATTAACACCCCCTGTTGTGCCCAAGGGATTAAATAGCCATGATTGGGAATCTGAAAGCCTGCGACATCTTGTGACAGTTCTTTATACATATTCATCAAAGAAGGAGGGGGAGTAACGCCTGGTTTAACGGAAAACGCCAGACCATGTGCTTGGTTAGGACCATGATAAGGATCCTGTCCTAAAATTACGACTTTTACTTTATCAAACTCTGTCAATTGAAATGCACTAAATACTTCTTGTGGAGGTGGATAAATGACTTTGCCAGATGCTCTTGCTTGATGAACTAACTCCAAAATTTGTTTAAAATAAGGTTGCTCTTTTTCGACACCAATCACATCTTTCCACGTTTTCATTTTTCCCTCCGTTCAATGGTAGACTGATTATAAATAACTTCACATAAAATTGACAGTTACAGACTATCAAATGTTAAATACTTGTTTGATTTTTGTTAAAACAAAGTACATATAAATCAAAAAGTTACAAATAATTTTGACTTAAATCAAAATTTAAAAATTACATGATAAAAATACTTTGTTCTATGTCAAAACAATTTGAAATCATCAAAATTTTTGATAAAATCGCGAACAATTTAAACTGATTAACAAATCGCCAATTTAGGAGGCATACCATGATTAAAGGGATTCAAATTACCCAAGCAGCTAATGACAATTTATTAAACTCATTTTGGTTATTAGATAGCGACAAAGGTGAAGCGCGTTGTTTATGCGCTAAAGGCGAGTTCGTTGAAGATCAAATCGTGGCAGTAAGCGAATTAGGTCAAATCGAATATCGTGAATTGCCAGTTGATGTCGCACCAACAGTGAAAGTTGAAGGTGGTCAACACTTAAACGTAAACGTATTGCGTCGTGAAACATTAGAAGATGCAGTAAACAACCCAGAAAAATACCCACAATTAACCATCCGTGTTTCTGGTTACGCAGTACGCTTCAACTCATTAACACCAGAACAACAACGTGATGTGATTACTCGTACTTTCACAGAAAGTTTATAATCCATTACGCCTATTTATCACGATGCCCCAACATGTTTGGGGCATTTTTATTCCCTACATTCTGCTCCACGGCTTATTTCGCCGTACTTTTCAGCTATTGCTAGCGAACAAGTGAATATTCAGGTAAAATCTTCCAGTTTAACTTTATCGAATTTTTATACATAAATTGATTTTTTAATATGAAGAATATACGTAACTTTTCTATTATTGCGCACATTGACCACGGTAAATCCACCTTATCTGACCGTTTAATTCAAACCTGTGGTGGTTTATCCGATCGTGAGATGGAAGCGCAAGTCCTTGACTCGATGGATCTTGAACGTGAGCGCGGCATCACGATCAAAGCACAAAGTGTAACCTTAAATTACACCGCAAAAGATGGCGAAACCTATCAATTAAACTTCATTGATACACCAGGGCACGTTGACTTCTCTTATGAAGTCTCACGTTCATTAGCCGCGTGTGAAGGCGCCTTATTAGTTGTAGACGCAGGACAAGGGGTAGAAGCCCAAACCCTAGCAAACTGTTATACCGCAATCGAAATGAATCTCGAAGTGGTACCTATCTTAAATAAAATTGACTTACCTGCGGCAGATCCTGAACGTGTTGCCGAAGAAATCGAAGACATCGTCGGTATTGACGCAATGGAAGCGGTACGCTGCTCAGCGAAAACAGGGCTTGGTATTGAAGATGTATTAGAAGAAATCGTTCATAAAATTCCTGCACCAGAAGGCGATCCAAACGCACCGTTACAAGCATTAATCATCGATTCTTGGTTTGACAACTACCTAGGTGTTGTGTCTTTAGTACGTATTAAAAATGGTACCTTACGCAAAGGTGATAAGATCAAAGTGATGTCAACAGGACAATCTTACAACGTTGATCGTCTTGGTATCTTTACTCCAAAACAAGTGGATACCACGGTATTAAATTGCGGTGAAGTCGGTTGGGTCGTGTGTGCCATCAAAGACATTTTAGGCGCACCTGTAGGGGATACTCTCACTTTACACAACAACCCTGCCTCTTCTGTATTACCAGGCTTTAAAAAAGTCAAACCTCAAGTTTATGCAGGATTATTCCCGATCAGTTCAGACGACTATGAAGCCTTTCGTGACGCATTAGGCAAATTAAGCCTTAACGATGCGTCATTGTTCTATGAACCAGAAAATTCGACCGCACTTGGTTTTGGCTTCCGCTGTGGTTTCTTAGGTCTTTTACATATGGAAATCATTCAAGAACGTTTAGAACGCGAATACGATCTTGATCTGATTACAACTGCACCTACCGTAGTGTACGAAGTAGAAAAAACTGATGGTGAAGTGATTTATGTGGATAGTCCTTCAAAACTTCCACCGTTAAATAACATTGCAGAAATTCGTGAACCAATTGCAGAATGTAATATGTTGTTACCACAAACCTACTTAGGTAACGTGATTACACTTTGTGTGGAAAAACGCGGTGTACAAACTCATATGGTATATCACGGTAACCAAGTGGCACTGACTTATGAAATCCCAATGGGTGAAGTGGTTCTCGACTTCTTCGACCGCTTAAAATCCACATCACGTGGGTATGCCTCACTGGATTACGGTTTCAAACGCTTCCAAGCAGCGGATATGGTTCGTGTTGATATTATGATTAACGGCGAACGTGTTGATGCCCTCGCGTTAATCGTACACAAAGACAATGCGCCTTATCGCGGTCGTGAGTTAGTGGAAAAAATGCGTGAATTGATTCCACGTCAACAATTTGATATTGCTATTCAAGCTGCCATTGGTAACCACATTATTGCGCGTTCAACCGTAAAACAATTACGTAAAAACGTCTTAGCAAAATGTTATGGTGGGGACGTCAGCCGTAAGAAAAAACTGTTACAGAAACAGAAAGAAGGAAAAAAACGCATGAAATCTTTAGGTAACGTAGAAGTACCACAAGAAGCATTTTTAGCGATTTTACACGTTGGAAAAGATAAATAAGGAACGCCCATGTCAAACTTATTTCTCGTAATTTTATTAGCCGTCGGCTTTGGTATGTGGAAGGCATTAGATTATTTTGCCTTACCCAATACATTTTCTATTTTACTGATTATTTTAACGGTAATTTCTGGCGTGTTATGGTGTTACCACCGCTTCACCGTTCTACCAAAGCGTGCCCGCCAAATCGTGCGTGCAGAACAACGCTCAGGTCAACCACTCAGCGAAGCAGAAAAAGCCAAAATAGAACCCATTTCGGAAGGCTCTGCGTTTCTCTCTTCGCTGTTCCCTGTGCTCGCCTTTGTGCTGATCTTGCGTTCATTTTTGTTTGAACCATTTCAAATTCCCTCTTCCTCTATGGAACCAACATTACGCATTGGCGATTTCTTAGTGGTAAAAAAATACGCGTATGGCATTAAAGATCCTGTCTTTCAAAATACCTTGATTGAAACAGGTAAACCAGAACGAGGAGATATTGTCGTCTTCAAAGCACCACCACAACCTAATGTGGATTATATTAAGCGGATCATCGGGACGCCGGGAGACAAAATTCAATACAATGAAGATACTCGCCAGTTAACACTTACTTACGCAAAAGATGGAAAAGAATGTACCGTAAATTGTATCACCAAACCATTTACTTACAGCGAGCCAGTTGAAAATCCCGATTTTCAATATCTCATTGGTCGTAATCATAAAGGTGAATACTTGTATGGTCCGAGCCCATTAGAAACTACAGAAACAGGCGATATTTCGCATAAAATTCACTGGTACCCGAATCCTGAAGATCTGGCAAATGAAGGATTCCGCTATAAAGCCTATCGTTCAAAAAACAATGGGGTTACCGAATGGGTCGTCCCCGAAGGTGAATATTTTGTGATGGGTGATAATCGCAATAATAGTGAAGACAGTCGTTTCTGGGGATTTGTACCAGAAAAGAACATTGTTGGAAAAGCAACTTACATCTGGTTGAGTTTAGATAAAAAACAAGATCAATGGCCGACTGGTCTTCGCCTCGAACGCTTTTTTACCGAAATTAAGTAAAGATAATGACCTCAAATTTAGAACGTTTACAACGCAAACTCGGTTATTGTTTCAAACAAGAGCCCCTGCTCAAACAAGCCTTAACCCATCGTAGTGCAGCGGTGAAACACAATGAACGTCTTGAGTTTCTTGGTGACGCAATTTTGAATTTCACCATAGCCGAAGCGCTGTATCATCAGTTCCCTAAATCCAATGAAGGGGAATTAAGTCGAATGCGAGCGTCGCTCGTCAGAGAACCTACGCTTGCGATCTTAGCGCGTGAATTTGAGCTAGGGGATTATATGGCATTAGGCCCTGGAGAATTAAAAAGCGGCGGATTCCGCCGTGAATCTATCTTAGCCGATTGTGTGGAAGCAATTATCGGTGCCATCTCACTTGATAGCAATTTTGACACCGCCAATCAAGTCATAAAAACCTGGTACCAAACGCTACTTAGCCAAATTAAACCTGGCGAAAATCAAAAAGATCCCAAAACCCGCTTACAAGAATATTTACAGGGTAAGCGTTTACCCCTACCCACTTATCATGTTGTCGACATCAAAGGGGAAGCGCATTGTCAAACTTTTACGGTGGAATGTAATATTCAAACGATCGAACGCACTTTTGTTGGCATCGGCTCAAGTCGCCGAAAAGCAGAACAAGCTGCGGCAGAAAAACTTTTACAAGAATTGGAAAACAAATGACAGAAACCATGTTAACAGACAATAGCACGACTTATTGTGGCTTTATTGCCATCGTCGGTCGTCCCAATGTTGGCAAATCAACGTTGCTCAATAAAATCTTAGGGCAAAAAATTTCCATCACCTCACGCAAAGCACAAACGACACGACATCGCATTGTTGGAATCCAAACTGAGGGTCCTTACCAAGCCATTTACGTGGATACGCCAGGGCTTCACATTGAAGAAAAGCGTGCAATTAACCGCTTAATGAATCGTGCGGCAAGTAGCGCGATCGGCGATGTGGATTTAATTATTTTTGTGGTAGATGGCACACATTGGAACGATGATGATGAAATGGTGCTGAATAAACTACGTGCCGCTAAAGCACCCGTTGTATTAGCTATTAACAAAATTGATAACATTAAAAATAAAGAAGAGATGTTACCGTTCATTTCGACGTTAGCTGAAAAATTTGATTTTGCGCATGTCATACCCATTTCTGCGGAAAAAGGGAAAAACGTCGATGAACTAGAAAAAATTGTACGCCAATCCCTACGTGAAGGGGTACATCATTTCCCCGAGGAATATGTCACCGACCGCTCTCAACGTTTTATGGCCTCCGAAATTATTCGAGAAAAACTGATGCGTTTTACTGGTGAAGAATTGCCTTATTCTGTGACAGTAGAAATTGAACAATTTAAAGTCAATGAACGCGGTACTTATGAAATCAATGGACTCATTCTTGTCGAGCGAGAAGGTCAAAAGAAAATGGTCATTGGAAACCAAGGTCAGAAGATTAAACAAATTGGTTCAGAAGCCCGTGCAGATATGGAACGCTTATTTGATAATAAAGTACACCTAGAACTCTGGGTAAAAGTCAAATCAGGTTGGGCAGACGATGAGCGTGCACTGCGTAGCTTAGGTTATATGGACGAATAAGCGTTTCTTCTCCCCAAGTATGCTGCACAATAACAG
The DNA here is from genome assembly GCA_000973525.1 of Pasteurella multocida subsp. multocida OH4807. Taxonomy (NCBI): domain Bacteria; kingdom Pseudomonadati; phylum Pseudomonadota; class Gammaproteobacteria; order Pasteurellales; family Pasteurellaceae; genus Pasteurella; species Pasteurella multocida. The sequence goes on from CP004391.1 coordinate 722,789, forward strand.
CGTTCATCTTTCTATAATAGGCGGCACTCACCATGCTGCCTTTTCTTTTTACACTAGTCGGTAAAGCCGCTCGCTATGCGATCCATAACAATACTAGCTAACCGCTTCTATCGTCTATCTTACTGATGCCTAACATGTACTCACCAATACTATACTTCACTTAAGATACGTTGCTCACATAAGCAATAACACACTTATTTACTCATACGATATAAAAAAATAGGACCTCATAATGAGACCCTATTTTGTTGACAACGCTATATTATTAGCAAGTTTCGTTTATCATTTCGCATTTTTTCTAATCACGTTTTGATAAATCGGTTCTTCCTGCGTTTTTGTCCCAACTTTCTCATAAATCGTTTCTTCGTGAGAAGAAATCACATTTTGATTCTTACCAGTTGGACGGAATTGCACATCAGCATAGACGGGGTCAGTCGTCGGTGCATGACTCACTTGTTCTACAATTCGATCACTTCTGGTTTTCAGTTGTGACTCAGGAATAATCCCTTTGCTAAGTGGTTGATCGGCGCCAGGCTTTTGCACTTTCTGCGGTTTTTCTGGCTTTTTAGGCGCAGGTTTGCTCGGTGCTTTAGGCGTCAGCGTTTCATATACCACCTCATTTGAATCACGGCGCGCTGCGTGTTTCCCTTGATTTTGGAACTGCAACTCAGCATACGTTGGTTCCGTTGTTGGTACATGACTCACCTGCTCCACAAGGCGATCACTTCTGGTTTTCAGTTGTGATTCTGGAATAATCCCATGACTTAATGCCTGTGGTTTCTGAGGTTTTTGCGCTGTTTTTGGTTTCTCTGGTTTTTTCGCACCATTGCGTTGTGCTGGAGATGCCACTTCATCATAAATCACCGCATCTGAGCCATGTGCCTGAGAACGCGTTGCGTTGCGAGGGAATTGTAAGTCCGCATAAGTTGGCTCCGTTGTCGGTGTATGACTCACTTGTTCTACAATTCGATCACTTCTGGTTCTCAATTGAGACTCAGGATAGAAACCGTCTACTTGCGCCGCTTTTCTATTTTTATTCACTTGTGCATAAATAGCGCTTGGATCAGCCGCTTGCTCCGCTTTTGGCTTCGGCGGTTGCACCGGTTTTCTTGGGTGAGTATGAGATGGTTTTTGTAAAGCGTCTTCTTTACCTGCCACCGCTTTAGTCGGTACTGCTGGTAATGGTTTTGCTTTCTTCGCAACTGGCTCGTTCACATGATGTTTCTTAATGTAATCTTGTAACTCAGGTGATTTAAATGGATTTTCAATCACTTGGTTACCGATCACAAATCGAGTAGAAGACATCGTTGGATCTTGCTCATACAACGCTCTTAGATTTCTCGCCTCCGAACTCTCATAATGGCTATCTTTCGGGTTGAATGCTTTCTTAATATTATCAAGATTCACTTTCATATCTTTAGAAATACCATTATTTTTCGTCACGATCTTATCTAATGGGAAATAGAACGCGTCTTTATCTGTTGTTCCACCAAGATGCTCGATTTTTGGACCTTCTGATTTTGCTTTACGCTTGAACAAGTTAGGCAACAATTGTTTTTTGTATGCCGTACTTTGTTCACCAGAAGAAACCGCACTTTCCGTAGTTGGAATCTCTAATGTTTTTAGCGGATTCTCAATAACATGATCCTTAATCGTAAATTTCAAGTTTGGATGATCTTTGTAGTTTTCATACAAGTATCTTAACTCTCTCGATGTCACAGAATCATAGAACGGATTTGCAGGATCAAACACCTCTTTCAAACGAGCTAAATCAATTTTTGAATTTTCTCGATAAGTTGGTGTATCTGTCGCCAAGCCATCTAACGCGAAATACAATTGTCCACCACGTTCTAACGTTTCTTTCGCAATAAACTTCGTTTTTTCTGCAAAGAAATCCATTCGGGCGTCATTTAAAGCCGTTTGTGTCGTTTGATAGTCACGGATGGCTTTATTTTCTTCCGTAGTGTAGTTAGCTGACTCTTGTAGCTCTTCCATATCGAATTTTGGATTTTTTCTCAAGGCATCGTACATGTCTTGTTCTTGATCGCTCAAGGTCGCAATACGTTTCAAGGCATCCACTGCATTTTCATTCTTGATTAACTCACGAATAATACGTTGGTTATCTTCAACATTTGCTTCATTGATACGGTTTCTCGAATCATCACGACGCGCCATTTTTGCCATAGAATCAGTAAATGAAGCGATCTCTTGAATATCTTGCTCGCTCACATTGCCTGCTTTCACTTGTTTTGCAAATGAACTCAATTGAGCAAACTCAAATCCAAGATTCAATTTACCGACATAGCTATCCGCTAGAATCGCGTTATTTCCTTCTGTATCTGCCGCATTTGCTCGCGCGATCAGTTCTTTTCTGCCTTGTTTTAATCCATAGATTAAGGCATTTTCACCTAATTCTGCGTGCGCCGCTCGTGGTGACTCAAGGTTATTCAGTTTATTTGGTAAATGTTCAATCGTTTCAATTTCTTGAACTTTACCTCGATAACCACGATCGACCAATTTACTGAGCTCTTCACTCAGATTATGACCAGAACTAAATGCTTCTCTTTCTAATGGCTGTTTTTTATAAGCCGAGAAATTTGAGAGATCCGCATCAATATAATAGTTTTCATTTAAAGCCAAGACATTTGCATCGGTTTTCAACGTCTCTGGCAAACTATTGTCATAGCGGTGTTTCGTGATCTGCGCTTGATCATGGTGTGTTTACCGTGCATTGCGCCTGTACTTGCGCCAGTAATCGCGATTTCTCCTTCTTGTGCATCTTTGCCTGAGCGTTTCGTTAACGTATGTTTCTCTAGATTGTATTGACTTTCACCCGCTATCATCGTGATCTTTGTTTGAGTACTTTTATCGATTTCAGGTAGAATGGATTGTTTTTGCTCAATTTTTTTCGCAATAATATCTAAATAAGGTAAGCCATCTGTGGCAAAACCGTTGACATCAATTGTCACCGTTCCTTTGGTCACCTCTAATTCTAATTTGTCAGGATCGATGAGACTACTGGTTGTCACTAAAAAATGTTTGGCATTAATGGCTTTGGCACCATTTAAGGTAATCCCATTTTGGTTAGCAATCACCAGATCCGCTTGCTGCCCAAGAACTTCTAAAGCGCCTTTAATGGTACTCGCTGCTGAACCTGTTACTTGCGTCAAAATCACATCAGCCAGTTTTTGATTTTTTAAATTGGGGTTAGCATCTAGATATCCAACTATTTCTGATCTTGCTTGAGCATTATTATTTCTGAATATGGCACCATTCGGAACAATAAACTTTTGGAATCGGTTATCTGAAACTCCCTTATCATTTGGTTTAGTAATATCAATCACAAGTACATTGTTTTCTGTGTGATGCAACTGTATCGTATTATTATTTTTTCCTGAATTAGTTTTATCCAGCTGAATATTTTGCTCTTCTCCGATTTTTTTTAATTCCTGAGTTTTAATCTTGGCTAATGCATTTAAAGTCTCCTCACGATGAGGATCGACATCCTCAGTAGCAGAAAGTACAGGTGCCGACACTATGGTCAACAATAAAACTGAGACATGTTTCCAGGTGAGCTGCATGACTGAAGAAACAGGGTTAAAGGTATTTTTTACCCATAATGGCACGGGGGATAAGGCATGGGGGGCAGCGAGGGGCGGTTCCTCAGCGTCGCTTTCTGTTGTGTTAACAGCATCTGAAGAGCCATTGCCTACGGCTGACTTAATGCATTCAGCAACGGGCACAAGACAAGATTTTGATTGGCTAAAAATAAGTTTATAACGATTTTTATTCATACTAAGTTAATCCTTCAACTTAAACTACATTAAAAAGATAGGGAACCACTAAAGTAGTAAACTGGTTTTTTCGCGCTGTTTTTCACGGTACCCACTCCATTAATCGGCTGACCATAGGTGAATGAGAGCGACAAAGCACTGGCTTGTGCTTTGACCCCAAATGCCACACCCGCGAGGCTCTCCGTTTGGTGCGTTTGTTTGAGGTGAATCTTACCGATATCCACCCCAACAAATGGCGAAATTTGCGAGAGGTAGGCTTTTTGTGGATAGAAAGGCAAGGTCAAGGTTTGCGAGAGGTAGGCTCCGCTGTCGCCTGAAGCGGCGCCGCCTTTAAAGCCTCTTACCGTGTATTCATCGCCAATGGAAAATTGGTTTTCTGAATACAGGCTGTCAAAGCCATATTGTCCACCGATACGGAGTTGGTAATTCATTGTCCGTTCAAACATAGCTATTGGACGAGTCCAGTTGATACTTCCTGACAATAATTTTAACGTTTTTTCTCCTTTTTCATCATAAGCGGAGCGATTGGCGTTAAACCATCTTAAGCCATTCGCATAAGACAGGTCGGCATATAATTTCCCGTAGCCTAGGTTGGTGACATAGGATAAGCCGACATTGGCTTTATTATTGTGGTAGTGACCGATTTGAATATCGGTGAAGTAACTGATACGTTTTTTAAATTCCACTTCGCCATAAAGGGTTAAGATGGTTTCTTTGTTACGTAGCAATACGTTAGACAGTTTGACTGCGCCCGTTTGGGTTTTCCCCGTTGACGCAAAGACCCCTCTCCCGCCTTCAAGGGCTTTTTTATAGCCTGACTCCGAGACTTTTAATTCCAGCGTTGAGAAACCAATCGGTTGGCTGTAGGTGAGGGAATAGTTACGTTGGTTGTTGAAACGGCTGTAATCGTAGAGACGGTGCCCCGTTGAGAAATGCCAACTGTCGTTGGTGCCTAATAAGTCGCTCCAAGACAAACTGGCGGTGACTTGGTTACGCCCGTTTTTGTTGCCGTCTGTTCCTGAGTTATTGAAACCAATCGTGAGATCGGGAGCGATGCTACGTTGTCTTTCTATATTTAAATTAGAAATGCCTTTTTGTTCACTGGCAACTACATTGACTTTGGCGGTTTTATTGGTGGTATTTAAGATTTCAACCAGTTGGTCGATGTCGTGAACTTTTAAGATGTTGCCTTTTAAATTGGGCAAGACAGAAACCATGGCTTTATCTCGAAAGCCCATTGCTTGTTCGCCTTCAACCAGTACATCGTTGACTTTCCCCCAAAGGACAATAAATTCCAGATCGCCACTTTGGATTTTGGAATGTTTTAATCCGATGGCACTGGTCACATAGCCTGCGCGATACAGCACTTCAGTGAGGTCTTTTACAAGCTGAAAGACGACTTTGGTGGAAAGTGGTTGGTCTTTATATGCTTCGATCACTTCCTCAAAATCGAGGGAGACATTTTCCTCTGCGAGATCGATGGCAACGCTGGTAATTTTGTATTTACTTGCGGCGGCGCCCTCTGGCAAAGAAAAGGTTTTTTCTTCGGTTGCTTGTTTGTCTTCTAAAAACTGTTGTGCTTTTTTAAAGTTTTCGTCGACATGTTCAAATTGTTGTTTGTTTTTCAAACGTGACAATTCTTGCGCTAACGGGTTTTGTTCATTGGGATACACAAAGGTAGAATGCCCTAACACTAAGGCTGCGGTGCAGCTTAAAAAGAATGGACTAAGCCTGCATGGGTGTCTTCTCATAAAATCTCCATATTTTAACGAAGCGTGAAGTTTTACTACAAAAAATTAAATGCTATTTGCCCAGTCTGGTCGCACCAGTCTGGAATAAAAGTTGCACAAAAATAAAACAATAAAATAGCTAAAAGAATAAAAAAACAAAAAAAACAAATTTGATAATTTTTTCCCATTATCAAACTATCATAAGATATTGAATTTAGATGAGATGCTTATTTTCTGAGGAAATGATTAATTAATCATTGCTGTACATCAAATAAATCGCGCATATTATACTGGCAATCATCAAAATAGTCAGCAAATAAAATTAGGTGTCTGTAACTTGATGTTTCGACTTGATTAAAAAACAATCTTTTCTTGTATATTCTTTGCAAACTGTTGGCTTTGTTCGCGATGGGCGTTGTGTCCTGCTTGTTCAATTAGAGTGAGATTGAGACCTGTGTCTAATGCCAGTTGCTTGAATTTTTGATCTTTGTCGCCACAAAAATAGTGAATCGGTAAGGTTGATGTGCGTAACGATGGGCGGAAATCTGGCTGTTTGGCTAAACTGGTTGCGAGCAACATTTGTGCGATATTGCTTCCACATTGCTCGGCACGTTTTTCAATTAATTCCGCGCGTTCTGTCGCCGTTAAATGTGCAAAAACGGGTTGTTGATACCAGTCTGCCAAGACATCTTGAGGAGGTTGTGTGTTAAAACGTGCTGCCCAAGCTTGATCTTGTTGCCAGCGTGTGTGTTTTTCTGTTTCACTGGTTAAGCCAAGATTAGCACCTTCTACGATGACACCTTGAAGTTGTCCTTTGGCTTTTGAATAATGTAAGGCGTAATACAAGGCGATGCGCCCGCCTAATGAATAACCAATTAAGTAATAAGGTTGGTTACTAAGCTGTGCTTTGATTTGTGTGGCTAAGTAGTCACAGGTTTGTTCAAAGTCGTTCACTTGGACGTGTTTGGCTTGTGCATGAAAAGGCAAATCCAGTGCTAGGCAGGAAAAATGCGGCAAGTTTTCGATGACGTTTTTCCAGTCCTCTTTGCTGCCGAGTAAACCGTGTAAAAAAACAAGCGTTGGCATTTGATGTCCTTATAAAAAATGCTCGTGGAAGGACGAGCATTTTTGTGAGTGATGTTTTACTCGCCTATGACAGCATAACTCATTTGTTCAATTAGGCGTTTATAGATATTGCTGCCGTCACTTGCCCCCACTTTAATTTCAATTAAGGTGGTTTCACGACGTGAGTACGCCATTTTTAACACTGCGCCTAAATCTGCCCACGTATAGGGACGGGCATATTTCAGTTCGAAGGTTTGAGCGAGGTGTGAAAACTCTAGGTGATGCGGCATACGGTAATATTTTTCTTTCACTTCGGCATCCACTGGGAGCATATCAAAAATCGCGCCACCATTATTATTGATGACAAAGATAATGGTCGGTTGAGTGACTTTTTTAAATAACGCAAGTGAGTTGATATCGTATAACGCCGAGAGGTCGCCGATCATCGCGACAACGGGTTGGTTCGCTCCGATACCAATGCCTGCGGCAGTGGCAAGTAGCCCATCGATGCCACTTGCTCCACGGTTGGTGTGAATTGGGTAGCCGTCGGGCAATTTTGCTAAGGCATCAACTAAACGCACAAATAAACTGTTGCCCAAAAAGAGTACACCGTTGTTTGGCAAAATGCGGTCGAGGTGGTGTGCAAGTGAGGCTTCATTTAAGTTGCCGCCCACTTGTTTTTCAATAAAGCTGGCACAGAATTTAGCTAAGGCTAGCGGTTCTAATAGCCACGGTTTTTGACGTAATGGCGGGTGAGCACGTAGCCAATGGTGCACTTTGGCATTAAAGCGGGTGTGAGCGTGAAGCACAGGATCGACCAGACGATCGCTGTGTTCGACAATCCAATATTCGCGCTTAAATTCGGCGAGAAATTGATTAATGCGTTTGCTGATCAAGCCTGAACCGAATTGGATGACAATATCGGCGTCTAATAACTTTTGTTTCACGGTTTGGTTCGCGAGCCAAATGTCTGCGTACGGTAAGCTCGCTTCTACACCCGATTGCACATCAGTCAACGCAATCCAACCCATGGTATTTGCCCACGACATGATGCCCATGGTTTGTTCGGCAGGTAGGCGCCCTACGACGATGATGCCGCGCATGGTGCGCCAATGGTCCCAGTTGGCGTGCATGACGACTTCTTTTTGTTCGGGTTGCTGGACGATCCAAGGTTTGGGTTGGCTTAACCAGCGTGTGATGTTGTCTAGCCACGGATGGGAATCCACTTGTTCATTCGGTGCGTCATACAGCGGCTCTGCAAAAGGTACGTTGATGTGCACAACGCCTGCTTGTTGTTTTTGTTTATAGCACGCTTGATCTAAGGTGGAAATAAGCCAACTGGCTGGGTAGTCCTGACTTGGACGAGGTAAATTCACTGTGGCGACAGGATAATCGGCAAACATATTTTGCTGTAAAATCGCTTGATTTGCGCCACACTCCAGAAGCTCAAGGGGGCGGTCGGCGGTGAGAATAACGAGATTCACACCTGTTTGACGCGCTTCAATGATGGCTGGGTATAAGTTGGCAGCGGCAGTCCCTGAAGTGACGATGACTGCGACGGGCTTTTTGGTGGCTTTGGCTAATCCGAGAGCAAAAAAGCCTAAACCTCGTTCATCAAAATGTGTGTAGCAGGTAGCACGTTGACTTTCTTGTAAACGTGCGGCTTCGAGTGTTAAAGGGGTGGAACGCGAACCTGGGGCGATACAAAAATGCGAAACGCCTTGACGTAACAAGGTCTCTAAAATCACTTTTGACCAACAACGATTAAATACGCTTATTGACATAGTTGTTCCCTTTATAATTGATTCTGTTGCAATAATGATACGAGCCCTGCGGCCTTACGCTCAATTTCCCTCCATTCTAGCAGTGGAACCGAGCCTTCAACAATCCCCGCCCCAGCAAAAACAGACAATTGGCTGTGATTGTCGACTTGTTCAATAAATGCCGATCGAATGGTGACACAAAAATCCGCTTGTGAAGCAGTCATCACTCCTAATGTCCCCGCATACCAAGTGCGATCAAAATTTTCTAACTTACGGAGCGCTTGTTTGGCATCCAGTTGTGGCAATCCTGCCACAGCGGCAGTTGGATGTATGGCAAGTAAAATGTCTTTATCCCCACAGCCTGTTTTTAATTGGGCTGAAATTTTACGTCTGAGATGTTGCACTTTGCGCAATTTTTTCAGTTCGACACCTTCGACTGTAATTTGTTGCACAAAAGGATGTAAATTTTGACAAATGCCGTCGACAACTAATTGGTTTTCATATTCGTTTTTCTTGTCGTGCAATAACCAATCGCTTTGTTGTTGATTTTGTTCTTCGTCATCACCCATAAATGCGGTGCCCGCTAGCGCTTCTGTTTTGAGCTGTTGCCCTTGGCGGCGATACAGTAATTCTGGGGTAGAGCCGATAAACGCACGGGTCTTACTTTCCGCCAATAAAAAGTGATAACAACCTAAGTTGTATTTTTCACTTTCCGCTAAAAAATCCTTTGGGTTAAGTGGGCTAGAGGTTGCAAAACAACTTTCATTCGCTAACACAATTTTGCTTAACTCGCCTTGTTGAATTTTTTGTAGCCCTAATTCTACCCAGTGGCACCATTCTGCTTGATTCGCTTTTTGTGAGATTAAACGAATGTGCTGTTGTACCGTTTCAAGTGGGGCTTGATGTGTAAAATCTGCTAAGCTGGCAAGGGCGGTTTGTTTATCTTGTACAAAATTTGTTGTATCTATGAAAACGCTGACTGTGACGCCAGCTTGCGTTTGTTGGAGCAAAATGCGGGGTAACACAAATCGGGTTTCCCCATAAAACTGCATTCCTCCAACAAGGGATAATCCTGGTGTGCTGACAAATTTTTCTGCTAATGCGATATCCGAAAATTGACGCACTGCGCCTGTTGCTGCCCATATTAATGCGCCATCTCGGCTGTTCAAATAAAATTGCGGATAACTTTGTTGCGCTTTCAACCATGAGAGTAACGAAAACGGTTTCACTGAATGGGTTTGAAAACAAGCAATCGGTTGATCTTGGCTCGGCTGATAAGCATGAATTTGTGCGACTAGCTGTGCTTGAATTGTTTGCAAGTTATCCATATTGAAAAAGCATTGTTTTTAGCAAAGAAATAAGTTAAAAATAGGTGTTAATTCTACCGCACTTTGAAAGAAATTTTTACAAAATCTTTTCTACTTACATAAATAAGCGTAAAGTGTCGTTATTTACAATCATCTTTTTATTTCTTACAGCGCAAACATAAGGTCATTTTCATGGTTCGTTTTCCTAAATCCGATAAATTAGAACATGTCTGTTACGATATTCGTGGACCTGTTCATAAAGAAGCTCTTCGTCTTGAAGAAGAAGGACATAAAATTTTAAAACTCAATATTGGTAACCCTGCACCATTTGGTTTTGAAGCCCCAGATGAAATTCTTGTTGATGTGATTCGTAATTTGCCGACCGCGCAAGGTTATTGCGATTCGAAAGGGTTATATTCGGCACGTAAAGCGATTGTGCAATATTATCAATCTAAAGGGATTCATGGGGCTACGGTTAATGATGTGTATATCGGTAATGGGGTGTCAGAACTGATTACGATGTCATTACAAGCCTTGTTGAATGATGGTGATGAGGTGTTAATTCCAATGCCTGACTATCCGCTTTGGACAGCCGCCGCAACGTTATCTGGTGGAAAAGCGGTACATTATTTATGTGATGAAGAAGCGAATTGGTTCCCTGATCTTGATGATATTAAAAGTAAAATTACGAGCCGTACCAAAGCGATTGTGATTATTAACCCGAATAATCCAACTGGTGCGGTCTACAGTAAAGCGTTGTTATTAGAGATTATTGAGATTGCTCGCCAGCATAATTTATTGATTTTTGCCGACGAAATTTACGACAAAATTTTGTATGACGGTGCTGTACATCATCACATTGCGGCACTTGCGCCTGATTTGTTAACGGTTACATTTAATGGGCTTTCTAAAGCCTATCGCGTGGCAGGTTTTCGTCAAGGCTGGATGATTTTAAATGGTCCGAAAAAAGCGGCAGCGGGGTATATTGAGGGATTAGATATGCTCGCTTCAATGCGTTTATGTGCGAATGTGCCAATGCAACATGCGATTCAAACGGCATTGGGGGGCTATCAAAGCATTAATGAATTTATTTTGCCGGGTGGGCGTTTGTTGGAACAGCGCAATAAGGCGTATGAGTTGGTTAATCAAATTCCGGGCGTGAGTTGTGTGAAACCACAAGGGGCGATGTATATGTTCCCGAAAATTGATATTAAGAAATTTAATATCTATGACGATGAGAAAATGGTGTTTGATTTGCTCAGTCAAGAAAAAGTGTTGTTAGTACACGGTCGTGGTTTCAACTGGCATTCACCAGATCACTTCCGTATCGTGACACTGCCTTATGTACATCAAATTGAAGAAGCCCTGACAAAATTAGGGCGTTTCTTAGAGACCTATCATCAATAAGTCTCGCGAAAACAAGCAGTATGTGTCTTGCCCTGATACGCATAATGGGTATCAGGGCATTTTATTTTCTTTGTTTTGTTCGCTTGTTCTTCTCGTATTTTTCTTCCTTAATTGCTCAAATAAAAATAATTCTCATTGACTTAGATCCTATTTTTGGTTAAATTGACCGCACTTTTAACTGTACATACTCAATTTGAGGAACGTGATTATGAAAAAAATCTCAACACTTGCTTTAGCTTTATCTGCCGTTATTTCTACTTCAGCCATGGCGGCAAACGAAGTGAACGTTTATTCTTACCGTCAACCGTATCTGATCGAACCGATGTTAAAAGATTTTGAGAAAGAGACGGGTGTGAAAGTGAATGTGATTTTTGCGGATAAAGGTTTAGTGGATCGTGTAAAACGTGAAGGTGAATTAAGTCCAGCTGATGTTTTATTAACCGTTGATATTAGCCGCGTAATGGAAATTGTGAAAGCGGGATTAGCACAACCTATTCACAGCGAAACGTTAGAGAAAAACATCCCTGCGAACTTCCGTGATTCAAAAGATGAGTGGTTTGCGTTAACTAGCCGTGCTCGTGCAATCTATACGTCAAAAGATCGCGTAGGTAAATTACCTGCTGACTTTACGTATTATGATTTAGCGAAACCAGAATACAAAGGTAAAGTGTGTGTTCGTTCTGGTAAAAACGCGTATAACGTTTCTTTAGTTGCGTCAATGATTGCGCATGATGGCGAAGCTAAAGCTAAAGCCTTTTTAGAAGGGTTAAAAGCTAATCTTGCTCAAAAACCACAAGGTGGCGACCGTGATCAAGTGAAAGCAATCAAAGAAGGTATTTGTGATTACTCATTAGGTAACAGTTACTATTTTGGTAAAATGTTAGACGATGAAAAACAACGTAGTTGGGCAGAAGCCGTATATATTAACTTCCCTAACCAAAAAGGAATGGGTACACACGTTAATATTAGTGGTGTTGCCATTGCTAAACACGCGCCAAACAAAGACAATGCGGTGAAATTAGTGGAATACTTAAGTGGTGATAAGGCTCAACATCTTTATGCTGAATTAAATCATGAGTACCCAGTTAAACCAGGTGTAGCACGTTCTAAATTAGTGGCATCATGGGGTGATTTCAAAGCCGATAATATTGCATTAGAAAAAATTGCAGAGAATTATGATAAAGCGTTAAAATTAATCGATGAAGTAAAATTCGATCTTTAATTTTATTACGTTTAATCATGATAAATTTAAGGGCGACTTTGATAGTCGCCCTTTAGATTATTCGATCAACTTGCGATTTTAAGATGCTTTCACTCAAAAAAATAAGCTGGAATTTGACCGCACTTTTAATCGTGCTGTTTTTCCTTTTACCACTTTTGTCGATTGTTTATCAATCTTGGCATGCTGATTGGGAAAATATTCGACATCTTTGGCAAACGGTCTTAACCGATTACAGTCTCAACTCCCTCTTTTTAGTCCTAGGCACTGTTTTGTTAAGTCTTGTTTTTGCGATTCCTGCTGCTTGGATTGTCTCCACTTACCACTTTACTGGTCAAAAAATATTACAATGGGTGCTTTGTTTACCTTTAGCCATGCCCGCCTATCTTGTGGGCTATTTATATACGGACTTATTAGATTACGCTGGTCCTGTACAATCATTATTGCGTGATGTATTCGGCTGGACTCGACCTCAAGACTATTGGTTTCCAAGCATTCGTTCTTTAGGTGGTGCGTGCTTTGTTTTGGCTCTGGTGTTGTATCCTTATGTGTTCTTATTAGTTCGAGTGGCGTTATTAGAACAATCGGAAAATTTAATTCACAGTGCTAAGACCTTAGGTGCGAATGCGTTTTATTTATTTAAGAACGTCACATTTCCTTTAATTCGTCCTGCGATGGCCGTAGGCGCGTCGTTAGTGGCAATGGAAACATTGGGTGATTTTGGTACGGTTTATTATTTTGCAGTGCCGACATTGACGACGGCGATTTATGATACGTGGTTAGGCTATGGAGATTTAGGTTCTGCTAGCCAAATTTCGTTATTGATGCTGTTGATGATTTTTAGTTTATTATGGCTGGAGCGTTATAGTCGACGTAAACAAAAAATCTATCAACGCGGTTATGAAAAGAAGCGTCAGCTGAAATCACTGTCAGGTCTGAAGCGAGTCTTCGCTCAGCTATATTGTTGGGGATTAGTGAGCGTTGCCTTTTTTATTCCTTTCATCAAATTGATTTATTGGGCGGTCTCTTATTTTGATCCTAACCAAGCTGATCATTTCTTGAAATATGCTTATCATAGTTTATCAAGCTCGATAATCGCGGCACTTATTTGTGTGATGTTTGCTTTGTTCTTACATTTTTTCTATCGTTTGGCTTTGCAAAAATCCCCTGTTCAACAACGTACGGCTTATTATGGTTTACAGCTTTCCTCTTTAGGTTATGCCATACCTGGTACGGTGTTAGCCATCGGGATTTTGATTCCTTATACGAGCGCTGACCATCTGCTTAATCAGGTCCTTCAATCCGTGGGGCTGTCACCTGTTGGGCTGGTGTTTTCTGGCTCAATGTTTGCGCTGATTTCTGCTTATACAGTACGTTTTTCTGCGATGGCAATTGGCGGGATCGATACGTCTTTCCAAAAAATTTCCCCTTCTTTAGATATGGCAAGTCGAACATTGGGGCACAATGGGTTGAGTATGTTACGTTTAGTTCATGTTCCGTTGCTGTCTAAAGGGATGCTGACAGCTTTGATGATGGTGTTTATTGAAACGATGAAAGAACTGAACGCGTCCTTGTTATTACGTCCATTTAATTTTGATACACTGGCAACACATGTGTTTACCTTTACCTCAGACGAGCAGTTAGAGCAAGCGGCATTGCCTGCTATCGTGCTAGTTTTAGTCGGGCTATTACCCGTTATTTGGTTAACCCGTTCATTAGTGCTACATTCAGAAAAAGATCGTTAATTATGACTATATTACACATTTCTCAACTTACTTGTGGTTACAGTGCAGAAAAGGTCCTAAAAAATCTTGATCTGACTATGGCACAAAATGAAATCTTATGTTTACTTGGTGCAAGCGGTTGTGGCAAAACAACTTTGCTAAAAGCTATTGCTGGTTTGCAAGACATTGAACAAGGTGAGATTCGTTTTAACCAGCAAAACTTGGCAACCTTGCCTGTAGAAAAACGGCAAATTGGGGTGATTTTTCAAGATTATGCGCTCTTCCCACATTTGACAGTAAAAGAAAATATCGCGTTTGGTTTACAGCATAAAAGTGCGGTTGAAAAAAACGAAATTATCGAAAAAATGACCGCACTTGTGCGCTTAACTGGTTTGTTAGCCCGTTATCCTTATGAGTTGTCTGGTGGGCAGCAACAGCGTGTGGCAATTGCACGTGCATTGGCTTGTAATCCCCGGTTGTTGTTACTCGATGAACCGTTTTCGAATATTGATAGCCAAGTCCGCTATCAGATGATTGATGAAATTAAAGAGATTCTAAAAAGCCAACAGATCCCTGCTATTTTCGTTACACATAGTAAAGAGGAAGCCTTTGCCTTCGCTGATAAGCTTGCGATTATGGATAAAGGAAAAATTGTTCAGGTCGGGCAGGCAGAAGCACTTTACCAATTACCTGTCAATAAATTTGTTGCAGAGTTCTTAGGGAATGTAAATTATTTAACTTGCCAACTAATAACGGATACGCAATTTGATTCACCGATTGGGAGATATCAGTTTGAGCACGCTCTCACCTATTCAAACGGCAAACCTATTACGGTAGGCGAACAAGTAGATTGGCTAGTCCGCCCACAAAGTTTTCAAATTCATCGTGATGAACAGGGTACAGGGATTATTGTGAAAAAACGCTTTTTAGGTCCTTATATTCAGTATGATGTGCAAATTGGCGAGGCGATTTTTACTGTACAAAGCGCCAAAACGTTTTCTGTGGGCGAGCAAGTCCGCTTGAATTATAAATGCGTTGAGCCTGTTCTCTTTGAAAAGTCGTAAAAAAACAGCGCATTGTGCGCTGTTTTTTTGATGTGTTCTTATTCTACAAAATTTTCGGGCAAGAACTCTTGCATTTGCATCCAAATCACACCACTTTCTTTTCCATATTGGCGGATACATTCTTTGACATCATTCAACTGTTGCTTTTCACATAACTCCCGTAATTTTGTATAAAAAACATAAGCCAGTTTACGTGACGCTGGATTAGAGAAGTAAAAGAATCCAACACGTGAATACAGCCCTTTCAAACTATTTAAAATGAGACCATAAACAGGATTATCCGAAGCAAATGCTAATTTACGGAATAGATCGTAGTCAAAATTGGTGTAGGCTTCGGCATTATCTTCTAAGGTATCTAAGGCAGTAAAAATCGCTAAGGATTTTTCGGGTTCTAGTTTGAAGGCTTTTTGGATGTAAATTGCAGAAATATTGGTTCGGGCAGACAAAACGTTTGAAATCAGGCTCGGTAATTTGGTGCTATCTAAACGGATTAATACTTCTAAGATATTCAATCCTGAGGTTTCCCAAATATCATTCACTTTTGTCGGCTTACCATGCTGAATATTCAACCAGCCATCACGTGCAAGACGTTGTAATACCTCACGCAATGTGGTCCGAGTCACACCAATTTTTTCCGCTAATTCACGCTCTGCAGGCAAGTCGGAACCAGGAGGAAAATGATTACTCCAGATGCTTCTCACAATATATTCTTCCGCTAAACCAGCCGGGCTTTGTGCTTTTAAAAGAGGTTGACCATTATTCATACATTTCTTCTAGTTAATTAAATTTAAAATGTGATACAGCTAACAAATAGTTATTTTAAGTATTATCGTGTAATGAAGTATATATTACAATTATCCACATTATATGCAAAATTTTTCAAAAAATTAAATATTAACTAAGGTGGCAGTAAAAATGAGTTATACCCAAGCTTTCCTAAAAAATTTTTTAGGACCGAGTCCAGATTGGTACAAAATCGCGATTGTCGCATTCCTTATCCTCAACCCAATTGTATTTTTTTTCATTAGTCCTTTCATCGCTGGTTGGCTCCTCGTTGCAGAATTTATTTTCACCCTCGCTATGGCACTCAAATGCTACCCCCTTCAACCTGGTGGTTTGCTAGCACTTGAAGCGGTGGCTATTGGCATGACCCATCCTGAACATGTAAAAGCCGAGATTATGGCAAACTTTGAAGTCATTTTATTACTGATGTTCATGGTAGCTGGGATTTATTTTATGAAACAACTTCTGTTGTTTGTTTTCACTAAGTTATTACTGAGTATCCGTTCTAAATTAACCCTGTCGCTTGCTTTTTGTTTAAGTGCTGCCTTTCTTTCTGCTTTCCTCGATGCCTTAACGGTTGTTGCCGTCATCATTAGCGTGGGAATGGGATTTTATGGGGTGTATCATAAAGTTGCGTCGGGTAATAATTTCAATGACTCTACAGATATCACTCAAGATGACAGGATCGGTACGAATAAAGAAACCCTCGAGCAATTCCGTGCCTTTCTACGTAGTTTGATGATGCACTCTGGTGTTGGTACTGCGTTGGGAGGGGTGATGACGATGGTCGGTGAACCACAAAATCTGATTATTGCTGAACAGGCTAAATGGGGGTTTGGTGAGTTTTTCTTACGTATGTTACCCGTGACCCTTCCTGTGTTAATTTGTGGGCTTTTAACTTGTCTCTTCGTCGAAAAATTTGGGCTGTTTGGCTATGGTGCAAAATTGCCACGTAAGGTGTGGGGCGTGTTAGCGAAATTTGATCGCAATAATCAGAAAAAAATGTCGCAACAAGACCGTTTAAAATTATTTTTTCAAGCCTTAATTGGAATTTGGTTGGTTATCGGTTTAGCCTTCCACTTAGCTGCGGTAGGGATCATTGGATTGACCGTTATCATTTTAGCTACGTCATTGTGTGGTATTACTAGCGAACATGCCATTGGTAAAGCATTCCAAGAATCGCTGCCTTTTACCGCTCTCTTAGCCGTCTTTTTCTCTGTTGTTGCGGTGATTATTGATCAACAGCTCTTTGCGCCGATTATTCAATTTGTTCTTTCAGCAAGCGAAAGTGCACAATTAGTGCTGTTCTATACGTTTAACGGTTTATTATCAGCCATTTCTGACAACGTTTTTGTGGCGACCGTGTACATTAATGAAACGAAAGCCGCCTTAGAAACAGGCTTAATTTCCCAAGCACAATATGAGTTATTAGCGGTTGCGATTAATACGGGCACTAACCTCCCGTCTGTTGCCACACCAAATGGTCAAGCTGCTTTCTTATTTTTATTAACGTCATCACTTGCACCACTAATTCGTCTCTCTTATGGACAAATGGTGTATATGGCATTACCTTATACTATCGTACTATCAATCATTGGGTTATTAGCTGTCGAATTTATTTTACCTGGCACAACGATACTGCTTACTCAACTTGGTCTTATTGCACCAATTTCACCATAACAGGAGAACGCATGCTAAGTTTTTTTAAATCACTTTCTATGCAACGTGGCGGTTGGTTTCTCTTATTCCTTTCAGCATTAGGGTTAGAGGGCGCAGCTCTGTATTTTCAACATGGTCTAGGTTTAGCGCCTTGTGTCATGTGTATCTATGAACGCGTTGCTATACTTGGCATTGCTTTTGCTGGCTTGTGTGGGTTTGTTTATCCACGTGCTATGATTGTTCGCTTAATTGCGCTGGTCATTGGATTGGGAAGCGCAATTAAAGGATTGATGATCAGTTTGACTCATTTAGATTTGCAGCTTTATCCTGCACCTTGGAAACAGTGTTCAGCTGTGGCGGAATTTCCAGAGACGCTTCCTTTAGATCAATGGTTCCCTTATCTGTTTCTCCCTTCGGGATCTTGTTCTGAAATTGCTTGGCACTTTCTCGGCTTTTCGATGGTACAGTGGTTGGTCGTGATTTTTGGTTGTTATACTTTATTACTTGCGATAACGTTTATTAGCCAAGTGAAACGCTTAAGACCAAAACAACGTCGCTTATTCCATTAATAAAAAAGGGTGTAGCTTATCGACTACGCCCTTTTTTCTTGCTGTTTTTCATACTGCTAAATTTCTTGCACCACAAACTGTAGTGAATGTCTTGCCAATAATCTTGCTTTACGCTGTTTTAAACGCTTTAGGCGTAATGCTCGACCTTGTGATAAACGATATAATTTTTTTGTTGGCTTTAAAAAGTTTTTCCGTCTCGCCATAATGTCCCTCTATGATTTATTGTGTTGCACTGTTGTGTGTGATTGTGCCAGATTCGGTTTTAGGTTCAGTTACGTCGGCATGATTGTCGTGTTCAACCTGTTCCTCTTTCATCGTATTTTTTTCTAGGTCAAGGTTCTCGGTTTGAGCTTGTTGAACGCGATAATAATGTACAATACTATTCATATAACGACGAATATTTTCTACGTAATGGTAGGCCTCATAACCTCGTGCATAACCGTATTTTAGATTTGTGTAATAACGTTTTTCCGCCAATAATGGCAAATTCTTTTTCACATCAAGCCAATTATCCTGATCGCCTCCTAAACTTTTGGTGAGGCGACGAGCATCAAGTAAATGCCCCAATCCCATATTATAAGCAGCTAAAGCAAACCAGATGCGCTCGTCTTCTGGAATCGTATCAGGTATTTGAGTAATTAGCCAATGCAAGTATTCGGATCCAGCTTTGATACTTTGCTCTGGATCCGTTCGATCTGTGATACGCATACGTTCTGCTGTTGCTTTGGTTAACATCATCATACCACGTACTCCTGTTGGTGAGGTTGCATCAGGATTCCAGTGTGACTCTTGATAAGCGATGGCTGCCAGTAAACGCCAGTCTAAATTGCCTTTGTATTTCTCAAATAAGGGAACAAATTTAGGTAACACCGTTTCAATTGCACGAAGATAACTACGCGTATCTACATAGTCAAATTGGGCAAGATGATTAAAATATTTTTCCTCAATACGTGCAATTAATCCTGTTTCAATTGCAATATTCATAAAATCAAGCAGCGATGCCTGTAATTCACTATAAGAATTACTTGGTAAATACCAATGCACGGTTGATTCATCACTGACATCAAATGCCACTGCAACATTTGGTTTGATTTGCTGAACCGCAGATACGTCAATGGAATTAGCTATGACATAATCTATTTTGCCATTTGCCATCTGGATTAACAGCTCTTCTGGCGTCAGCTTTTCATTGACCTGCCAAGTTAATGTGGGATATTTTTCTTTTGCTTCTTCTAATAAAGTCGTGAGTTCTGATCCTGAAGCAATCGCTAATGTCCCTTTCAGTTCACTTAGATTACGTGGTCGTTCACTTCCTTTACGATAGACTAATTGCCATGAAGCCGAAGTATAGGTCGGTCCCACTTGAAACGTTTCTAATTGTTTAGGTTGGTACAATAAGTTGGCTGCGGCAATATCAATCTTATTATTTGCTAAAGCGTTAAATAACGCATCACCGTTTGCCATCGGTGCCACTTCCAACTCAACATTGAGATAATCCGCAAACGCTTTACTTAATTCATATTCCAGTCCTGCTGGCTGTCCAGAATGATCGATAAAATAAGAAATGGGGTTATTAATTGTTCCGACGACTAATTTACCTCGGCTTTGAATCGCAATATAACGATTCTCTTCAGAACGCATAATTTGTTGCCAAGGAAACACCATATCGATTGCCCATAGCAATAATGCTACGATTGCAATAATACGTATAAATAAACCTTTCAAATGACCTCGTCTTACTTTGATAAATCAGAATTGAGGCATTTTAACCATTAAATTCCGATTAGACAAATCAAAAAGTGCGGTGTTTTTTCTAACGTTTTAACCAAACTTTTGCTCATTTCTATCATGAAATCGTCATCAAACTGTCAAAATTTCCTCCTACAATTTCAGCTATCGAATCCCTTAATACGACTTTCTTTTTACAATAGGAGAATCTTATGACAAATTCGGTTCAAGAAAACACCGTGATGAATCCTTCAAATAATCAATTAATGTCCGATGTGATGACCGTCAGCTTAGCTCGCCGTCATCTATTAAAACTAGGTGGGGTAATCGGCGCGATGGCACTGCTGCCGATGGCATTTACTGCACGTCGCTCCTTCGCCAGTCCGTTCTCGACTCAACGACTGACTTCATTAGATTTCACTTCTATCCCATTTTCAACAGAAGATCGTGTCATCGTGCCACCTGGTTATTCTGCAAAAGCGTTTTATGCTTGGGGAGATCCTGTTGGGTTAATGAACAATCTACCTGAATTTAAGCCCGATGCTTCAAACAGTGCTGAGGAGCAAGCTGCACAAGCGGGGATGAATCACGATGGCATGGCGTATTTTCCATTTGGTCAACAAGGTAATGAGCACGGTTTATTAGTCATGAACCACGAATACATTGATAACGGTCTGCTCTTTCCTGACGGTGACAAAACGTGGACGGCTGAAAAAGTCAAGAAATCACAATATGCAATGGGTATTTCGATCATTGAAGTGAAAAAAAGACAGGGAGAATGGGAAGTTGTCCGCCCTTCCAAGTATGCGCGTCGTATCACTCCACATACCCCTATGACACTCACGGGAGCTGCAAAAGGCAATGTGTTAATGAAAACGGCGGCTGACCCAGCGGGTGAGTACGTGTTAGGTACCATGCAAAATTGTGCGAATGGTGAAACACCTTGGGGAACCTATTTAACTTGTGAAGAAAACTGGAGTGATATTTTTGTACGTGAATCAAACGACTTCACCGTGCTAGACAAACGTTATGGCATTATGCAAAAAGAAAAGGAAGATAAATATCGTTGGCACGAGTTTGATGAACGCTTTAATACGGACAAGCATCCTAATGAGCCCCACCGTTTTGGGTGGGTGGTGGAAATTGATCCTTTTGACCCAACTTCGACTCCTGTCAAACATACCGCACTAGGACGTTTTAAACATGAAGGTGCGATGCTCACGCTATCACAAGAAGGGCATGCTGTCGTGTATATGGGGGATGACCAACGTTTTGAGTATATTTATAAATTTGTCTCTACACACCAATATCACCCAGAAAATCGCCAATCCAATATGCGTTTATTAAGTGAAGGAACATTGTATGTTGCCAAATTTCATGAGGATAATACGGGAGAATGGCTTCCTTTAATTTATGGACAACGAGGTTTAACCGAAGAAAATGGTTTTCTTAATCAGGGCGATGTGTTAATCAAAACGCGTCTTGCTGCCGATATATTAGGGGCAACTAAGATGGATCGTCCAGAATGGATTGCGACGGATCCGTATCAAGTTGGTAGTGTGTACTGTACGTTAACAAATAACTCTCAACGTGGAACAGAAGGGAAGCCTGGTGTAGATGCCGCCAATCCGCGCGCCAAAAATCGTTATGGGCATATTATTCGTTGGCAGGAAAAAGACCATGATTATCTCTCCACAACATTTACATGGGACATTTTTGCTTTAGGTGGAAATCCACTCAAAGGCGAAAAGCATATCGTGGGAGATGACTTTGGTAGCCCAGATGGATTACGTTTTGATCATCAAGGCGTATTGTGGATACAAACGGATGTTTCATCTAGCACCTTGAATAAGAAAGCTTATGAAAAGATGGGGAATAACCAAATGCTTGCAGTTATTCCTGAAAGTGGTGAGTTTAAGCGTTTTTTAACTGCACCTAATCATAGTGAAGTGACAGGGATTGCGTTTACCCCTGATAACAAGACGATGTTTATTAATATTCAGCACCCTGGCGAGCCTGATAGTGGTGTCACTGAACCAAACCATGTGACTGCAATTTCTACTTGGCCAGATCTCACTGGCAAAATACGTCCTCGTTCGGCTACCGTGGTAATTCAAAAAGACGATGGTGGTGTGATTGGCTCATAGTGTCACTTGCCATCAATGCAGGCGATGATACCCTCATGATACAAAGCACTAGCATTGTAGTATGCCATGAAGTGCGGTCTCTTTTCACCTTGTTTGCTGAGAGCAGACCGCCTTTTTACTGAACTTGCCTATTAGGGTTTACCCCAATATAATGTGCACATTTCATATCCTACTCAATTTTAGGAGGCTAAAATGGATTTAGCTATCTACCTTCAGTTCTTTATTGGGCTGATTGCACTCGTTAACCCATTGGGTGTTGTGCCGATTTTTTATTCAATGACGGCTGCAATGTCAAAAGAACAACAGAATAGAACTGGATTAATCACTTGTATTTCTATTGTTGTTATTTTACTAGTCAGCTTTTTTTTCGGAAATTTTATTTTAAACGCCTTTCATATTTCTATTGATTCTTTCCGTATTGCAGGCGGGATTGTTGTCATTTTAATCGCACTCACGATGATTAATGGTAAAATTGGTGAACATAAAATCAATAAAGAAGAAAAAAATGAAAACTTTGATGACTATAACAATATCGCTGTAGTACCACTTGCTATGCCAATCATGGCAGGACCTGGGTCAATCAGTGCGACAATTGTGTTTGGGGCAACACAACATAGTCTCCTAGAGTATTTGTATTCTTCTCTTACTATTATGCTATTTGGGGTAGGTTGTTACATTTTATTCCGCTATTCTGAGCCAGTTATTAAGAAACTAGGCAAAACGGGGTCAAACGTCATTACACGTATTATGGGTCTGTTACTGATGTCTCTGGGGATTGAGATCATTATTGGCGGATTACGTAATTTAGGAATCGTCTGATTCTTTCTCTGACTCAAACTTGGTCAATATGACGTTGGTGTTTAAGGCAGCAAAATAGGCTGCCTTTTTCTTATCTCGATACGTATGACATTCTAACAAAAGGTAAAAAAACATCAATCTAAGTCGCTCAAACAATTCCTTCAATAAAACATATTTCCTCTAAAATAAAACAGCAAATTTAGAAAAAATTCATCAAATTGGCATTTTATTTAAAATAACAACAATTCCAATTTATTTTTTTAAAAGATTAAAAAAAAAGATTTGCATAATGTTTTCATTCTATTGAATACTCTGTTCTGTGCCTAACAAGGCAAAAAATTATAATAAATTGCAAACAGATTAAATATCATCTCTAGAAGGAAATCATTATGTCGCAAGTTGCATCGTTAGAAGCGTTTTTAGAAAAAGTCGCACAACGTGATGGTAATCAACCCGAATTTTTACAAGCTGTACGTGAAGTCTTAACGTCTATTTGGCCATTCCTTGAAAAAAATCCAAAATACCGCTCACAAGCGTTATTAGAACGTTTAGTTGAACCAGAACGTGCCATTCAATTTCGTGTTGCTTGGACAGACGATAACGGTCAAGTACAGGTCAACCGCGCTTTCCGTGTTCAATACAACAGCGCGATCGGACCGTTTAAGGGAGGCATGCGTTTCCACCCTTCTGTCAATTTATCCATTTTAAAATTTTTAGGCTTTGAGCAAGTCTTCAAAAACTCCCTCACCACGTTACCAATGGGCGGGGGTAAAGGCGGTTCAGATTTTGATCCTAAAGGCAAAAGTGATGCAGAAGTGATGCGCTTCTGTCAGGCATTGATGATCGAGCTGTATCGTCATTTAGGTCCAGATACTGATGTGCCCGCTGGCGATATCGGCGTAGGTGGACGTGAAGTAGGGTATTTAGCCGGTATGATGAAAAAATTATCTAACCAAACGGGCAGTGTTTTCACAGGTAAAGGTCTGACATTTGGTGGTAGTTTAATTCGTCCTGAAGCAACGGGTTATGGCTTAGTCTATTTTGCTCAAGCGATGCTGGCTGAAAAAGGCGAAAGCTTTACAGGAAAAACTGTTGCTGTATCGGGTTCAGGCAATGTTGCACAGTATGCAATTGAAAAAGCGCTGGAATTTGGTGCTAAAGTCGTCACTTGTTCAGATTCTGCAGGCTATGTCTATGATGAAGCAGGTTTCACAACTGAGAAACTGGCGGCATTAATGGAAATCAAAAATGTTAAACGTGGTCGTGTAAAAGAATACGCCGAGCAGTTTGGTCTAAAATATGTGGAAGGTAAACGTCCATGGGAAGTCAAAGTCGACATTGCCCTTCCTTGTGCGACACAAAATGAGGTGGATTTAGAAGACGCAAATGCGTTAATCCGTAATGGTGTACAATTAGTTGCTGAAGGGGCAAACATGCCTACAACCATTGAAGCAACTGATGCCTTTTTATCCGCTGGTGTGTTATTTGGACCAGGTAAAGCCGCCAATGCAGGTGGCGTGGCGACTTCAGGACTAGAAATGTCACAAAATGCACAGCGTTTAAGTTGGACGCGTGAAGAAGTGGATGCAAGACTCCACCGAATCATGTTGGATATCCACGCTAACTGCAAAAAATATGGTTCAGATGAGAAAGGCAACATTAACTATGTTGTGGGTGCAAACGTCGCAGGGTTCGTTAAAGTTGCCGATGCGATGTTAGCACAAGGTGTCTTCTAATTGATGAGTTAATTCGTCAAAAACCTACCGTATATTTCAGTTTGTTATATAAGTGCGGTAGGTTTTTTATTACTTTTTCGATAACATAACGGTTACTTTTTCTCTTTCTCTATTTAGGAAATATGATGTGTTATTGGAAAACGGTTCTGGCGCTTTTCTCTTTCAGTCTTGCTGCACACGCACAATCTTCCAGTTGCCAGCATTCAAATTTAGATGTGGTTATCTTAGGTTCTGGTGGACCTGAAGTTGCTTTATTTCGCTCACATACTCCCTTGCCCTCACGCGCCTCGGCAAGTTATCTCATTAGAGAAAATGGACAAGCAAAATTTTTAGTTGATCTTGGTTCGGGCGCACTGCGCCATTTTGCGCAAGCGAAAGCCAAGCTTGAAGATTTACAAGGCATTTTAGTCAGTCATTTTCATGTTGATCATATTAATGATCTTCCTGCATTAATTAAATCTTCTTTTTTCGCAGAGCGTACCCAAAACTTACGCATTTATGGTCCAACAGGCAATGATTTTGTCCCTGATACCACCACGTTTTTATCTCGCTTATTCGGTGAAAATGGGGCTTACGCTTATTTATCTGACTTTTTAACTGGTGGGGAAAGTTATCAATTACAACCTCTCTCTGTGAATGCCAATAAACAACCCCCCGTGGTGTTTGAAACTATCATTGATGGCTTTAAAATTAACGCCATTGGAACAGAACATGGGCTCTTACCGGCATTGGCTTGGCGAGTTGAAAAAGCAGGTTGTTCGGTTGTCTTCTCTGGTGATACCAGTAACCAAGGACGTACATTAGATCACCTGGCTAAACAAGCGGATTTATTGATTGCGCATAATGCGATTCCCGAAAGTAGCCAAGATCATATCGCGCAAAAATTACATATGCGTCCGTCAGAAATTGGGCGGATTGCTCGTGATAATCAGGTAAAGCATGTCATATTAAGCCACTTAATGCGGCGTACAGAACAAGTGATGCCAGAAACAGAACAGGCGATCAAGCAGTACTTTACTGGTGGTATTACTTTTGCTCAAGACTGTGATATTTATTCAGTCCAAACAGGAAAAAAAATTGATACCTGTCTCCCTTAACCTGCGTGATAACGTTTCTATAACTTATAACTTTTTCATCTAATAAGTTTGGGTTTGGGTGTTGAAACTTTCTACGTTATAGTGTTAAATCTGTGCAATTTATAAGGTTATTTTAGATATTGTTTTATGTGTCAATTATTAGGAATGAATTGTAATACTCCGACCGATATCGTTTTTTCATTTGAAGGATTTCGTCGTCGTGCGGGGTTAACTGACTGCCATTCAGATGGCTTTGGTATTGCCTTTTTTGAAGGGAAAGGGATTCGTATATTTCGTGACAATAGTGCGGCGCACTCCTCGCCCATTGCAGATTGTGTTAAACAATATCACATTAAGTCCTTAAATGTCATTGCACACATTCGTAAAGCAACCCAAGGGGAAGTCAATATCGAAAATACTCATCCTTTTATCCGCGAATTATGGGGGCAAAATTGGGTATTTGCGCACAATGGTAATTTAACCGCCCATCCTGAATTAATGGGTTCCCTATATCAACCAATTGGTACAACCGACTCTGAAGCCGCATTTTGTTACATGCTGCATCAACTTAGAATGCAATTTGACCAAAAACCCACCGAAGAAGTATTATTTGATGCCATCCAAAAGATTACGCAGACAATTTCATTAGGTGGGACATTTAATTTCATTTTATCAAATGGTGAGTGGATGATCGCTCACTGCGCGACAAATTTGCATTATCTCACCAGAAAAGCGCCCTTCGGTAAAGCACAACGCATTGATGATGATGGGATTATCGATTTCAACGATTATGCTCAAGAAGGAGATCGTGTCACAATTATTACTACGTTTCCTCTGACAAAAGATGAAACTTGGACAAAAATGGAATACGGTGGCTTTGTTTTCTTTAAGCAAGGTGAGAAAATTGCTGAAATCATTGGTGTGAAAAAAGATGCCATTGATGATGGCACACTCGGCTTACAACAGTGTGCTTAATCCGCTCTTTTTAGCGTGATAAAACACTATCACGCTTCACTTTCTCAGTTTAAAATGCTTATTTTTCTTTAATTTATAGTACGTTAGATATTATTTTTTATACATTTCACTTATAAAAAAACGATCTATATCATACTTATTGCATTTAATCATCGCTGCCTTTTGAATTTAATCGTTAACCTCTTTACTATATCCGTTTATCTGATCCCTGAGTGGAATTTATCAATCATCACCGAATTACCTTGTGCACAGGCTTTTTTAAGTACTTTGTGGATTACGATCCCTGTATTAATTTTTTCATTCAATCACTCACCTGCTATTTCCTGTTTTACTCAATCCCAACAACGGCAATATCATTCCCTCGAAATAGCCGAAAAACAGGCAAGTCAAACGTTAAAACTCACTTCAGGTCTGTTATTGCTTTTCGTTATGTTTTTTGTGTTTAGCTGCGTCCTTAGTTTGAGCCCCACTGAACTTAATCAAGCAAAATCACAAAATATCAGTATCTTGTCCTTTCTCGCAAATAAATTTGATAATCTTTATCTTGCCTATTTAGGACCTTGTGTAGCATTTTTAGCGATCACAAGTTCCTTTTTTGGTCATTATTTAGGTGCAAAAGAAGGATTAATTGGGTTGTTCACAAAGTTGACAAACAACAAAACACCAGAGTTAAAAAAGCTAAATTACGTCGCTGCTTTATTTTTCTTGCTGACACTTTGGCTTGTCGCAATGGCTAATCCAAGTATTCTCGGCTTAATTGAGTCATTTGGAGGTCCGATTATTGCCACCATATTGTTTATCATGCCTATGTACGCAACACGAAGACTTGCAGCAATGCAACGCTATCGTGGACACCTTTCGAATGTCTTTGTTACTGTAATGGGGTTGTTTGCTATTTCGGCAATCGTTTACGGGCTATTTTAAAATTTACGAATCCATGTAGAATATCGCCCTTTTACTTTTAAATTACGAATAAATGGAACAATATGATTAGCGTTTTTGATATGTTTAAAATTGGCATTGGTCCTTCAAGTTCACATACTGTCGGACCAATGAAAGCAGGGAAATACTTTATTGATGACTTAATTAGACGGGGTCAGTTGGAGTATGTTGCGAAAATCCAAGTTGATATTTATGGTTCACTATCAATGACAGGACGTGGACATAGCACAGATACAGCTATCATCATGGGATTAGCGGGGTATCTACCCCATAATGTTGATATTGACTTAATTCCCACCTTCATTTCCACGCTCAAACAAACCGAGCTCTTGCCCGTTGCGGAAAATCAAAAGGTCGTTCAATTTGATATTGATGAAGATCTCATTTTTCACTCAACATTTTTACCTCGCCATGAAAATGGGATGCGAATTACTGCCTTCTCCGCTCAACATACTACACTCTACCAACAAACCTACTACTCTATTGGAGGTGGGTTTATTGTTGATGAAGCCCACTTTGAACAAGCCTACCGAACAGCTGAAAGGATTCCTTATCCTTACCGTAATGCTGCGGATATGCTAAAACACTGTCATGATAGCGGGCTAACCATTTCTGCGATTATGATGAAAAACGAAATGGCGCTACAAGATAAAACGGTGTTATCCAATTATTTACAGCAAATTTGGGAAAGTATGAAAGCCTGTATTGAGCGTGGTATTCATACAGAGGGACTATTACCCGGTCCCCTGAAGGTACCTCGTCGAGCTGCAGGGTTGCATCGCATCCTAAAAGCCAATAATCACTTATTGAATGATCCGATGAAAATTATTGATTGGGTCAATATGTATGCTTTAGCGGTGAATGAGGAAAATGCGGCAGGAGGTAGAGTGGTCACAGCACCAACTAATGGCGCATGTGGCATTGTTCCTGCCGTTCTGGCTTACTATGATAAATTTATTTCTCCCCTTACACATGAAACAATAGAACGTTATTTACTGACTTGCAGCTTTATTGGCTCACTGTACAAAATGAATGCGTCTATCTCTGGCGCAGAAGTCGGCTGCCAAGGCGAAGTGGGCGTTGCCTGTTCCATGGCGGCGGCAGGGTTAACCGAAATTCTAGGCGGTAAACCAGAGCAAGTTTGTATTGCCGCAGAAATTGCGATGGAGCATAATTTGGGGCTAACTTGTGATCCTGTGGGGGGACAAGTACAGGTTCCTTGTATTGAACGCAATGCCATTGCGGCGGTCAAAGCGATCAACTCTAGCCGAATGGCGCTCCGCCGAACCACCAGCCCTTGTGTTACTTTAGATAAAGTCATTGAAACGATGTATGAAACGGGCAAAGATATGAATGCAAAATACCGCGAAACATCACTGGGTGGTCTCGCCATTAAGGTAATTTGCTAATGTGAGCAAACAAAAGAGGGTTCACTCTTGAACCCTCCTATCGCTTATCTTCTAACGTTCTGTTCTGCGTTCTAAATTAGGCTTTAAATTCTAATTCCACCGCACTTTCACCCAATTTTTCTGCCAATTCGGCTAATAACTCATCCGTTGGATTAACAGACCATTGCACGCCCATTTTCACTCGGCATTGCCCTTGCGGGCTATCGTAATAAATGTTGATTGGTAACGTGCCACTACTGTATGGCGTTAACATCGCTTTAAATTCACGAATAAATTGAGGTGTAATCTTATCATGCGATAAATAAATGGCTAAGTTTTTTGCATAACGGCTACGAGCTTCATCTAATGTCATCAATTCACGTACTGCCATTTTCATCCCGCCAGAAAACTCGTCAAAACTAACCTGCCCCGAGACAATGACAACGGCGTCTTTTTGTAATTTATCGCCAAATTTTTCTAATGCTTCTGCAAACAATGTGACATCAAGTCGACCAGAACGATCATCTAAGGTCGCAATCCCTAATCGATTTCCTTTTTTCGTCACTGCAAAACGCGATGCTACAACTAAGCCACTGGCAGTACTGATTTGTCCTCGGTAATTCGGTACTAAATCTTTCAAGCGGGTCGAACTGTAATGTGCTAATTCTTTTAAATAACGGCTCACTGGGTGACTACTGAGGTACAAACCTAATGTTTCTCGTTCTCCATCTAAAATCACTTTTTCAGGCCAAGGCGGCGTACTGGCATAGGCTTTCTCGACATCTTCGTAGTTTTCAGTTAACACACCGAACATATCGGTTTGCCCCATCGCGGCATCTTTGGCATGTTGATCCGACGCTTTTAACGCATCTTCTAGGTTTTTTGAGAGTGCCGCCCGATGTGGACCCAACTTATCAAACGCGCCTGATAAAATTAAACTTTCAAAAGTGCGGCGGTTAATCTTCTTCAAATCAACACGGGCACAGAGATCAAAGAGATCTTTAAAAATTCCACCTTGTTCACGAGCCGCAATCAACGCCTCAATCGGGCCTTCTCCGACCCCTTTAATTGCCCCAATGCCATATACGATTTCACCATTTTCATTCACGCTAAAATGGTGCTTACCCGTATTAATATCAGGCGGTGCAACTTTTAAGCCCATACGCAAACATTCGTCATACAAGCCCACGATTTTATCGGTGTTATCCATTTCCGATGTCATTACCGCAGCCATAAATTCTGCTGGATAATGGGTTTTAAGCCATAACGTTTGATAAGAAACCAATGCATAAGCGGCTGAGTGCGATTTGTTGAAGCCATAGCCTGCGAATTTTTCCACCAGGTCGAAGATCTTCATCGCCAACTCGCCATCAACGCCTTTTTGAATCGCCCCTTTCTCAAAAATCTCACGCTGTGCCGCCATTTCTTCTGGTTTTTTCTTACCCATGGCACGACGTAGTAAGTCCGCACCGCCAAGCGTATAGCCCGCTAGCTCTTGTGCGATCTGCATGACTTGTTCTTGATAAACAATAACGCCATAGGTCGGTTCTAAAATCGGTTTTAAACTTTCGTGTTGATATTCAGGATCTGGGTAAGCAACAGGCTCATTGCCGTGTTTACGGTCAATAAAGTTCTGCACCATTCCCGACTCTAACGGGCCCGGGCGGAATAGTGCTACTAACGCAATAATATCCTCAAAACAGTCTGGTTGAAGGCGTTTGATCAAATCCTTCATACCCCGTGATTCTAGCTGGAAAACTGCCGTTGTTTCAGAACGTTTTAATAATTCAAAAGACTCGGGATCGTCTAATGGAATGGTGGAAATATCCACTAGCGGTTTCCCTTCTTTGGCAAGGCGTGTATTGATCATATCCAACGCCCATTTAATGATCGTGAGCGTACGCAAACCTAAGAAGTCGAACTTCACTAAGCCTGCATATTCCACATCATTTTTATCAAAATGGGTAACTGGATGCTTGCCTTCTGAATCGCAATAGAGCGGTGAAAAATCGGTAATTAATCCTGGCGAGATTACCACACCACCAGCGTGTTTACCCGCATTACGTGTCACCCCTTCAAGTTTACGCGCCATATCGATCAGCGCTTTAACTTCTTCATCTGAATCATAAGCCGCTTGTAACTGTGGTTCTGCAACAAAGGCTTTCGCTAGCGTCATACCCGGATCTGGCGGGATTAATTTAGAAATGCGATCCACAAAACCATACGGGTGCCCAAGTACACGCCCTACGTCACGAATTACCGCTTTTGCTGCCATAGTACCGAACGTAATAATTTGTGATACCGCACCACGCCCGTAAGTTTCTGCTACGTGCTCGATAACACGATCTCGCCCGTCCATACAGAAGTCAACGTCGAAGTCAGGCATTGAAACACGTTCTGGGTTTAAGAAACGCTCAAAAAGCAAATCAAATTCAAGTGGATCAAGATCGGTAATCTTTAACGCATAAGCCACTAACGAGCCCGCCCCCGAGCCTCGCCCTGGCCCGACTGGAATATCGTTATCTTTCGACCATTGAATAAATTCCATTACGATCAAGAAGTAGCCCGGGAAACCCATTTGGTTAATTACATCTAATTCGACTTGCAAACGCTCATCATATTCTGGGCGGCGTTCTTGGCGGACTTTTTCATCAGGGAATAACACTTTCAAGCGTTCTTCCAAGCCCTCTTTGGATTTTTTCACCAAGAAGTCTTCAGTAGAAAGATCTCCAGTTGGAAATTGAGGTAAGAAATATTCGCCTAAACGAATCGTCACATTACAGCGTTGTGCAATTAATAGTGTATTTTCAAGGGCAGAAGGCACATCAGCAAACAGCTCACACATCTCTTGTTCTGAACGAAAATATTGCTGACTGGTATAAATTTTCGGGCGTTTTGGATCATCAAGTGTGTAGCTGTCGTGAATCGCCACACGAATTTCGTGCGCCTCGAAATCATCTTCTTGTAAAAACAGCACATCATTAGTTGCGACAACAGGTAAGCCTTTTTGCTCCGCATATTTGATGGCTAAGCTCACATAACGCTCTTCTTCATAGCGTCCTGTACGGCTCAAACTTAAATAGAAATGATCAGGGAAATATTCTTGATAAAAATTGACCGCACTTTCAATCTCTGCTGGGTTACCTTTAAGTAACTTTTTACCCACATCACCATTATGCCCACCAGAAAGAATGATGATCCCTTCTCGATGTTCAATGAGCCATTCTTGATCGATATAAGGTAAATCTTGATAGCCACGTTCATAGGCTTTAGACAGTAACAAGGTGATATTTCTATAACCTTGATTATTCTTTGCCAACAAAGTGAGCTCAAAACGCTCGTCACCACAAAGATCGCTTTTCACCAGAACATCTGCCCCAACAATAGGTTTCACGCCAGAAGACAGTGCTTCGCCATAAAAGCGCACCAATCCACAAAAGTTGGTGAAATCAGTCAATCCCATTGCCACCATATTATTTTCGACACAGGCTTTAACTAACGGTTTCACTTTGGCGATGCCGTTAATCATCGAAAAATCACTGTGAACACGCAGGTGAACAAAACGGGGGTCAGACATAAAAAGCATCCTTGGGGTGTATAAGTTTGTGCGAAAAGTGCGGTTTATTTTAACGGGATTTTGCCAGTTGCACAAATTTAGCTAGGTGAGAAATTCTCTATTATGCTAAGTTATATGCAATGCAAATCAAGGAGGTACTATGCAATCTTTAATGTTGATTAAACCTACATTAATCCATAAAAACGAAATTCTAAACTATCAACAAACTTATAAGAACGCGGGGCTCACCTTACACGGTGCCAATCAATTAGCCCATTTTTCTGCAGACACTTTTGAAGATTGGCTTGCATATTTAAATGCACCCGCTGGAACTAACCGTTTTGGTTATGAAAAAGTACCCGATAGTACTTATCTTGCTTGGCATACAACCGAAAATCGGATGGTAGGCATAATCCATCTTCGACATACGCTAAATGACTATCTTCTACAATATGCAGGAAATATTGGCTATTCAGTGCATCCTCAAGAATGGGGAAAAGGTTATGCAACTCAAATGTTAGCACTTGCATTAGAAAAAACCGATCTATTGGGGATAAAAGAGGTGATGCTTTCCTGCGATAAAGATAATATTGCTTCCAGCAAAGTGATCTTAAAAAATGGTGGATATTTAGAAAGTGAGGTTGAAAGGCAAGGAAAAATCACTCAACGTTACTGGATTAAACGTCACATATCATAAAAAAAGGCTTGGGTCGCCCCAAGCCTGAAAGGTCATAAAGTTCAATAAAAAATAATTATTTCGCTAAGTTCGCACGAATTGCATCAGCTAATTCTTTGCTTACTTTATCAAATAAAGCCAATTGTCTTTCCACAATCGCTGGCTCAGTTACGCCAGATAAACCTGCAGCAAAGTTTGCTGCTACACGTGCTTTTTGATCAGCGTCGAATAAGTTGTAAAGTGCAGCTGGTTGTGAGTAGTAATCTTCATCATACTCACGGAAGTTAAAGTGTGCAGCTGAACGCTCTAATTCTAATGCTGGCTCTTGTTGGTGAGTCGGCACATAAGTTTCAAAACGATTAGGTGCATAGTTAGGGTGTGTACCACCATTGTTATCGACACGCATTGCGCCATCACGGTGTGTTGTGTGGTATGGGCATTTTGGTGCGTTAACAGGGATTTGGTGATGGTTAACACCTAAACGGTAACGTTGCGCGTCTTGGTATGAGAATAGACGGCCTTGTAACATACGGTCTGGAGAGAAACCGATTCCCGGAACGATGTTAGACGGTGCAAACGCTGCCTGTTCAACTTCTGCGAAGTAGTTAATTGGGTTTTGGTTTAACTCTAATACCCCCACTTCGATCATTGGATAATCTTTGTGTGGCCATACTTTAGTTAAGTCAAACGCATAGTTGTGTTTGTGTGCATCTGCTTCTGGCATAATTTGCACTTGAAGTATCCAACGTGGAAAATCCCCTCGCTCAATCGCTTCATATAAATCCTGCTGGCTTGATTCACGGTTTTCACCCACAACTTTTGCCGCTTCTTCGTTAGTATAGAATTTGTGACCTTGTTGTGTTTTAAAGTGGAATTTCACCCAGAAACGCTCATTTTGTGCGTTGATAAAGCTATATGTATGGCTACCGTAACCATTCATATGACGTAAATCTGTTGGAATACCACGGTCACTGAAAAGAATCATAATTTGATGTAATGATTCAGGGTGACGTGACCAGAAGTCCCACGCTGCATTCGCATCACGCATATTGGTTTGCGGATTACGTTTTTGAGTGTGGATGAAATCTGGGAATTTCAATGGATCACGGATAAAGAATACTGGTGTGTTGTTACCGACTAAGTCCCAGTTACCTTGCTCTGTGTAGAATTTTAATGCGAAACCACGCACATCACGCTCTGCATCTGCTGCACCACGCTCACCTGCTACGGTTGAGAAACGTAATAATACTTGAGTTTGTTTACCGATACCGTTGAATAAATCGGCTTTGGTGTATTTGCTAATATCGTGAGTTACAGTGAATGTACCGTAAGCTGCTGAACCTTTAGCATGAACAACACGTTCAGGAATACGCTCACGTGCAAAGTGTGCTAATTTCTCTTGGAACCAAACATCTTGTAAAAGTAATGGGCCTTTAGGACCAGCAGACATAGTGTTGTCGTTTTCAACGATAGGTGCGCCTGCAGCGTTAGTTAAGGTTTTTGAACCGTGATCAAATGGGCATTTAGACATAATCGAGTCCTCTCATTCAAATAAGTAGAAAAATAAATAGCACGACAAAATCATAAAGATCATGCTTTCATCCTTTAAATTTGCAAGCATTATAGCCCTCCACTTTTTGAACTCAATCTATCGATTCAATCGAAATTGACAATCAAATATAAAAAATTAATTCAAAATATCTATCAATTAGAGAAAACTATCCCTTGAGCACAGGCATAAGCAGAACTCCATGCCCATTGGAAATTATAGCCGCCTAGCCAACCTGTCACATCGAGCACTTCACCAATAAAATACAAGCCTTTGATGGAATGCGCCTCCATTGTTTTTGAAGACACCGCATCGGTATCAACACCACCCATTGTGACTTCTGCAGTGCGATAACCTTCTGTACCATTAGGTAAAAACTGCCAGTGATGAATAAGTTGATCGAGCTGTTGGAATGTGGCTTTACTCAGCTGTGCAATAGGGGCATCTTGTATTAATTGCTGTTCAATCCAAAGCTCGACTAATTTTTTAGGTAAGACTTTTGCTAATGCATTTTTTAGCTGTAACTTCGGCGAACTTGCACGTAATTGTTGTAAAAATTCAACAATATTCTCACTTGGTAATAAATCAATTTCGATGGATTCATTCGGTTGCCAATAATTTGAGATCTGCAAGATCGCTGGACCTGAAATGCCTCGATGCGTAAACAACATATTATTAGCAAAGGCTTTACCATTTTTAGCGGTGGCGACGATTGGTAACGCAATGCCTGAAAGTGCAGTATAAAATTTATCAGTTTCACGCCAAGTGAAAGGTACAAGACTGGCACGTGGTGGCAACACTTGAATACCAAACTGCTCTGCGATTTGATAACCAAAAGGCGATGCACCTAGCCCCGGCATTGAAAGCCCACCCGTGGCAATCACTAAGGATTGACAATGCCAAGTTTGCCCATTAGCCAGTAATGAAAAACGGCTTTTTGCATCACCTTCTTGCACTTGCACATCACTAATTTGCTGACGTAATTGAATATTGACACCATATTTTTCACATTCTGACAGTAACATCTCAACGATTTTTTCAGAACCTTCATCCGTAAATAATTGCCCCAATTCTTTTTCGTGATAGGCAATGCCGTACTCCGCCACCATTGCAATAAAATCCCATTGGGTATAGCGAGCAAGAGCCGATTTCACGAAGTGCGGATTTTGTGAAAGATAATGCTGTGGTGTGACATCAAGGTTGGTGAAATTACAAAAGCCACCACCCGACATCAAAATTTTGCGCCCCACTTTTTTACCGTTATCAAATAACGT
The DNA here is from genome assembly GCA_000973525.1 of Pasteurella multocida subsp. multocida OH4807. Lineage (NCBI taxonomy): Bacteria > Pseudomonadati > Pseudomonadota > Gammaproteobacteria > Pasteurellales > Pasteurellaceae > Pasteurella > Pasteurella multocida. The sequence continues at coordinate 758,718 of CP004391.1, forward strand.
CACTTGCTTGCCGAGCTTGGCTGCTTGACTTGCACAAAATAAACCCGCCGCACCAGCGCCGATGATAATAACTTCAGAATAATTGTTCATAAATGTGATCGATATGTTGTAAAGAATAAGCCGATATTCAGTCATATATCGGCTTATTTGTTTTAATTTGATTGTTGTTGTCGAATTTCTGCCATTTGAATACGTTGGATCAACGTTCGGCGATCGACATTTGGTCGGTCGGAGTCTAGCATTTTTTGCCAAGTCTGTGCGGCTTTTTGATAATTTCCTTGCACAAATGCTTCGGTAGCAATCAATGATAAGCTTGAAATTTCTTGTGGATCTTCAGTCAATGCTTGATTTAATAATGCCTGTACTGCATCCGTCAATTGTTGCCCTGATTGATAATAAAGTGCTGTCGCTAAAGCACCTAAAATATAGGGTTTATTGCCTAACAAGCCTTGTGCATTTTGGTAAGCAATCATCGCACTATCAAATTCATTATTTTCGATATAGGCTTGTCCCAATGCGAGCCAATTTTCCGCATCATTAGGATCTTGACGCAATTTGTTTTGAATTTGCGTGATTTTATCCTCATTTTGCTTAGAAATCGCTTGTTCCATTAATTGCATTTGTTGCTGTAAAAAAGCCGCTTCTCCTTGCTCGACTTCCGCATAACGAGATAAGGAAAAATAGTACAAACTTGGCAAAGCAATCAATAAGAACGCTAAAAGCACATTCAATTTTAATGAAAAACGCACCGCACTTTTCCCTTCAGTTAATACAAAGTGCGGTTGATTTTGCAATTGTTTTTCATCGTCCAATAAACGCTGCCCCAATTCATCACGCAGTTCTAGGGCTGGATTCATCGCCAATTGCTCACGATATAAGGCAACATTTTTCTGTTGACGATAGTTGCTTTGCCAAGTTTGCCATTTAGCAAAAGGCAACATTAGCAGCACAATAATCAGCAATGCAAAAACTAATAATCCCCACCACATCATTCTTTTTTATCCGTTTGTTCTGTTTGTGTTAATAAGCGTTCAAGTGCATCTTGTTGCGATTTATCGAGCCCTCTATTGGCTTGCACTTGCTTAGATCTTTTTTTGGCATAACGCAACATTAAACCGAATGCCAGCAATAATAAAATCGCAGGCAAGCTCCATAATGCAGCGGTTGTCCATTGGAAAGGGGGTTTATACAACACAAAATTGCCGAAACGTGAGGTCATTAAATCCACAATTTGTTGGTTGCTTTTGCCTTCATCCACCATTTTGTACACTTCAATTCGTAAGTCGTAAGCAATCGGTGAGTTAGATTCCACTAAATTTTGATTTTGACATTGTGGACAACGCAAAGACTTAGCCAGTTCCACCGCTCTGACACGATCTTCCGCATTTTTGAATTGGTAAGTGTCCACCATTTCTGCTTGAGCAAAAACACTGAAAAAAAGCAAAAAACTTAACAAAAATCTACCGCACTTTGTCATTATGTGCTTTGTCATTATTTTGCCTCCAGAAGTTGTAGCTCTGGCACAAAGATCTTTTGCCATATCTCCGCATTAAGCGGGCCAGTATAGCGATATTGGATCACGCCGTGCTTATCCACTAAATAGGTTTCGGGCGCACCATCAACGCCAAGGCTTAAGGCGAATTCCCCTTTACTGTCATTAATTGCCAATACAAACGGGTTCCCCATTTTCTGCAACATTGCTAAGGCATTTGAGGTTTTATCACGATAATTGAGCCCAACAATCGGAATCGATTTTGACAGTTGCATTAAAAAAGGGTGTTCTTGCTTACAATAGGCACACCAACTGCCCCAAACATTCAATAAAAATGCCTCTTTAGGGAAATCTTTATTGCTTAACACCCGCTCTGCTTTGAGTAAATCTGTTTGATAAAATTCTGGCACTGGCTTACCAATTAAGGCAGAAGCAATTTTTTTAGGATCTTGCTGTAAACCAATTAATAGCAAGGCACAAACGGCTAAAATCACAAACAGTGGCAGAAATAAAAAAGCTCTTTTCATCTTAGATTTTTCCTGTTTCATCTGTGTTATTTACTCATTGAAATTGCTTGTTACGTCTTAAGCCAAGCGTAGCCAATAGTGCACCCAATGCCATTAAAATACCGCCAAACCATAGCCAACGAATAAACGGCTTATATTGCAAGCGGAAGGTAAATTCGCCATTACCTAAGCGATCCCCCATTACAATATACACATCGCCAAACCAACCCCAATCAATACCCACCTCGCTCATATTCATTGTGCGAACATCGTAATAACGGCGTTCAGGATAAATGTCGGCATAAGGCTGATTTTGTTTTGTCACCACAAAATGGGCTTTTTCACTGGTGTAATTTGGGCCTAGCACATTTTTGAAACCTTGATAGTGGAAATGATAATCCCCTAATTGTTGGGTTTGATTTGGTGCAAGACGTACACCGATTTCACTACTGTAATAGCTACTCATAATCGCCCCAATCGCAGTGATAGCAACACCTAAATGAGCAAAAATCATCGCTAATTGTTTTAATGAAATATGTCGCCACGGCATCCACAAGGTCGCTAAGACTAACCAAATCGATAAGCTCAATAACACGTAAGCAGTCAAGTTAAAATGCAAAGACGCATTGCTGTCCACATAATGTTCTATTAATAAATACGCCATTATCAAGGCTGGAAGCAATAACATTGCCCGTTGCATAAAACGCTTGTTATTTAAGGTTTTCCAATGCATTGACAACACGGCGATCATTGCAATTAAGGTAATCACAAAGAGCGGTAAGAAAATCGCATTAAAATAAGGCGCACCAACGGAAATCGAGCCCCATTGCAATGCAGTAAACACGATTGGATAAAAGGTGCCTAAAAACACACTTAAGGTGGCAATAGTTAATAAAACATTCAATAACAAGAGCGCATTTTCTTTAGAAATTATGCGAAAACGCACCGCACTTTGTTGTAAATTCACCTTTAATGCAAACAGGGTCAATGCGCCAACTGTGAGTAAAAAGAATAAAATTAAGAGTGCGATACCACGCTCGCCGTCCACGGCGAAAGCGTGTACCGACGTCAGCACGCCAGAGCGCACAATAAAGGTGCCAAGAATACTGAAAGAGAAAGCGAGCAAGGAAAAAAGAATCGTCCAATAGCTGAAAATGCCACGTTGTTCAGTAACCGACAAGCTGTGTAACAATGCTAAGCCAAGCAACCAAGGCATTAGAGAGGCATTTTCAACGGGATCCCAGAACCACCAGCCACCCCAGCCAAGTTCGTAATAAGCCCACCAAGAACCTAATACGATGCCTAAAGTTAAAAATAACCAAGACACCAACACCCAAGGGCGCATCATTCGTGCTAATGCGGCATCTAAGTGTCCACTAATTAACGCAGAAACCGTGATCGCAAAATTCACAGCAAAACCAACATAGCCAAGATACAACAACGGCGGGTGGAAAATCAGCCCAACATCTTGCAGCATTGGGTTTAAATCACGCCCTTCAAAGGCTTGAGGAAAGGCTCGTTCAAAAGGGTTAGATAAAAAGAGGATAAACAGGCAGAAACCTAAACAAATCAACCCTAAGACAGACAGGCTTCGTGCAGAAATAATAGGATCTTTATGACGGCTCGAAAAAGCAAATAACATCACCCAAACCGCAAGGGCAAACAACCAAAATAACATTGAGCCTTCGTGCCCACCCCAAGTGGCAGAAACTTTAAAGAAAATCGGTAATTGAGAATTTGAATGATGTGCAACATATTGCACAGAAAAATCATCAACTGCGAAAGAATAAGCAAGGCAAGCAATAGAAATGCTGGTAAAAATACCAAATAAATAACTTAGGTTCCAAGCCGTGCCAATCATTGAGGTTTTACGTAAAGCAATGCCGAATTGAGGCACTATCGCAAGCAATAACGCACAGAAAGAGGCTATCAGTAAGGCGAAAAAACCAAGTTCAGGAATCATATCGAGTAATAAAATAAGCTAGAAATACACATTAAAAAGGCGAACTAGCCGTTCGCCTTTCACATCATTTTAAGGGCTATTATGCCAGTGTCATTTGTCCTGCGTAGAGGATAAAGAAACGCAAACATAACACGCCAATTAAACCTAAGCAAGATACAAACACCATAAAGCCTTTGGTATGCTTTAACTGATGGCTTGCAACTGCATTGAGGATCAATGGTAGTACTAAACCAATACCAACTACGCCAATCCAGAAGACATTTGCCCAGAAACCACCTAAAAGTGCGGTCTCAAATGCTACTGTTTTTTGTCCACCCCCTAAATACAAGCCGATAAAGAATGCAGCTAATAGGAAGATTTCGATACAAACAACTGGTAATTCAAATTTATGAATAAATGCTAACGATTTTGAATGTGTATCTTCTTTGGTAAAGAGCAATGTACACACAATTAACGCTGCCACACCTGATGATGTACCCGAAGCCAAGAACAAAATTGGCAACACTGGGTTATTCAGCATTGGATAGCTGATCAAGGCAGACAATAGGAAACCGGTATAAGCCCCCAATAATACAGATAAAATAATTAAAATAATTTCAATTAAACCTGTAAATTTTGCTGCAACTGCAATCAGTTTATTCACAAATGCTAATGGTTTTGCATATTTCTCAATCAAGCTTGCGACTAATTTATGGAAAATAATCGCTAACCACAAAATTAAGAACAGCATATACACTTGGAATAGCATTACCCCCATCGACATAATTGAGGTGGTACTGTAATTAAACATCAAGTACCAGAATGTCCAAGGTTTGGTTAAGTGGAAAATCAAAATCACTAAACCAATAATAATGCTCAATGGCGCCAACAGTGCTGTACAACGTATCACGTTATTTTCAGAAGGATCGTCGCCTGCAAGCCCTGCACGTTTTAACAACACGGCAAGCATTGCTGCACCGGCTGAGATCCCCAATAAAAACAAGTAAACCGCAATGGTATGATCCCATACTAAAGACGGGAAATGAAATGGACTGTTCATCGTCTTAACTCCCCTCTTTTCGCTGGAACGTGGTAAAGATTTGGATCCGTACCTAATTCAACTTTTGTACGATACACCTGTTTCTCTTTCACTTTCTGTACAATTTCGCTATTTGGATCATTCATATCACCAAAGGTTAATGCCTTTGTCGGACAAGATTCAACGCAAGCTGGTAATTTGCCTTGTGCTAAATTCGTATCACGACAGAAGTTACATTTATCTGCGGATTTATATACAGGGTGAATAAAGCGGACGCGATATGGGCAAACCGCAATACAATATTGGCAACCTACACAAAGATCTTTGTGTACATCCACGATGCCGGTTTCCTTATCAACAAAAGATGCACCCGTTGGACAAACGTGCACACAAGGTGCATTGCTACAATGCTGACAGGAATGGCGGAAAAACTCATATTCCGCATTTGGAAATTCGCCATAAGGTTCGCTGCGTATAATTTCCAAACGAGAAACCCCTTCAGGAACTTGGTTAGTTTCACGACAAGCATCCATACAAGCTGTACAACCGATACACGCGGTTTCATCGTGCAACATTGCATAACGGATTGGCTTTTTCTCATCACTAACACTTTGTCCCACTGATTTTATTGATGTTCCCGTCATTAGGATTAACGCTCCCATACCGGAAACAAAGTTTCGGCGTGAGCAAGCTGTCATTTTTTATCCTTTTGTTCGGTTGCATAAATATGTGGTGGTTTCAACTCAACTTTACGTTTTTGTTGCTCACCGTGACAATCCACACAAAGTTTAACTTGTTCTTTTTTCGCAATACCTGACATCTTATCTTGCGCTGGGTGTAAGGTATGGCAACTTGCACAAGGTAGTTTCATTGCGTGAACATCGTGTGCCCACAATTTCTCTTGTAATGCTTTTGGTTGGTGACAAGAAAAACAGACTTGGTTTTGTTCTTGTACTGTATACATTGGCACCTTCTCACCAAAAATATCACTATGAAAACGCATTACATCTTTTGCGCCACGACGGTGATCTTCAGAAATATTGCCATGACAATTAACACAAGTAATCGGTTTACCGGTATTCGGATTCTTTTCAGATAAATGGGTACCGAGGAATTTACCAAAGTGAAGATCGCCTCCTGATTGGCTATCATTGGCTTCTAGTTTATGGCATTTCGCACAATATTGGTTAGGATCACGTTGATGTTCCAATTGTGGCTCGTAACGCAGTGGGTTAATCTTGCCAGCATTCGCGGTGTTGGCATTTGCCACGACCACAAAACCAAATGCAGCCAATCCCACTACTACAGCTATTCCTCGTTTTAAAACGGAATGTAAGCTCATGTTTATTACCTCAAAATTCGTGTTAAACACACCGCACTTTTTTGTGCCAACACACTCAAGTGCGGTTATCTTTGACTCAGTCTCTGTTTAATTCTCAGCGGGAAGTAAGCCTTTTTCACGTGCTTCTTTATCCCATTGAGGCACTACAGTTTTGAGGAATGCTGCTTTAGCTTTACGATCTTTTTCAATATCTACGCCTGTTGCTTTCCACGCATTTTCAGCGGTTGAAATATCAGGCACTTTTACAGGGTCTGTGATACCGTGTTTCGCTAATACACGAACTAATTCAGTTCTTGCATCAGACGCACGATCTAAACCTGTGCCAAGTACTTTTAAGATCACATCAGGGGCGTGAATATGACCACCGTGACCTGCAGCTGAGTAGTCCCAACGCCATTGTGCGTGACGGATAGCTTGTAATGCGTCTTTCATTTCTTCTTTCGTCGCACCCGCCTCCCAAGCTGCTTTCGCTTCAAAGTGTGCTGCAACTAATTGATCTTCAAGTCTTAACATTACATCTTTAATTTCTTGTTTACGAGACTTCACGATGTCTTTTAATTTTTCTTTGCTTTGATCGTGACAGTTTGCACAAGTATGTTCAAAGGCATTGAATGGGTTACCAATTTGGTGATCAGTATAAACTTTACCATCTGCGCCTTGTACTTTTGGCATATGGCAGTCAATACAAGTCACACCATTTTTACCGTGAACACCTAACATCCACGTTTCATAATCAGGGTGTTGTGCTTTTAACATTGGTGCTTTTGAAAGGGCGTGTGTCCAGTCAACAAAGCCGATATCATCGTAGTATTTTTCCATTGCATCAACAGTAATACCGTTGTCCCAAGGGAATGTCACTTGTTTTAAATCGCCAGCAAAATAGTATTCCACGTGACAGTTTGCACAAAGTGCAGCACGTTGATCTGTTCTATCTGCATCAGCAAATTTCTTATTAATTTTTTCTAAAGGACGTAATACGTGTGGGCGAGCGATACGTAACGCTGGTTTGCCTTCAGCAAAATCTTTCGATGTCGTATCGTGACAGTCTGCACAACCAATTGGGTTCACGATTTCAGAACCACCACTTCCCCAAGTTGCACCGAAATAACCAGCTTCGCCACGCTCTGCGATTAAACGAGGAACGTCTGGGCTTTTACAAGTCCAGCAAGCCATTGGCATTGGGCCGGCTTCTGGTGTCATTGGCGCACCAGTACGTAAAATTTCTCTTACATCAGTAATTGCATAAAAGTGTCCACGAGGTTTTTTATAGTCTTTTGCGAAAGCATAACCCGCCCATAAAACAACTACACGTGGGTCTTCATAGTTTACAGAATCAAGATCTGTAGATTGTGCAGTATTTGCCCAGCTTTGATATTGTTTTGGAAACTGTGCTTTGAAAAGATCATTTCTAGACTCAATCTTCAAATTTGGGTTAGCTGGTTCAACAGGCTGTGCAATGGGTTTATATTCAGCCATAGCACTTGGCGTAACTGAAAGTCCCCACGCAACGGAAACTGCAACGAGTAGACTCTTTTTGAAAGCGTTCACGATAATTACTCCATAAAAAAGGTTAACCTTAAGATGATTTGTGTTAACACATGCTAATAAAAAATCATCAACCACCACAGCATTACTAATGAGAATTTTTATCATTAAAAACAACATGATAATTGATAAAAAACAAGCTAATTCAAGATAAAAAATAGCAAATAACAACACAATTTGCTGGGGTATTTGATGATTTATTGTTTTGGATCAAAATTTGTCATATAGAACAATAAAAATAGGAAATATGTAGCATAGAAAATACCTATAAAGGAGTATGAAAACAGTCGTAGTACTAAGAAAAATAAAGGAATTAAATTAAAATAGAAAAAAATTGAAACATACTCATTTTTAGGTAGAAAGGGTTTTTATGCTACAATTGAAATAAAAAGATGAATAGTAAGAAAAAATAAGAATAAAAAATTGCAGTGACACAGCACCGCATCTTCTACGTCTATCAAACTAGAATATCAAGGTTGGTGACGATAAATATTCGTACAGATCACTTGACCTAAAATATGATAAGGCGAATTTTTATATATTTTGGCAAGTACCACCTGTTGAACTTTGACTGGAGAACGATGCCCCCTTCCCCAAAACTCGGTGTAATATGCGCTCTCGATTAAACTTAATCCACGACTTTCGCAATTCACTAAGAACGTTTTACGTGATGACATAGCATACTGTTGGGGTTGTTCAGGGTAAGCATACTCGGCTTTTGTCAAATTCTCGACCACATCAAAATAAATTAAATGGGTTTGCTCAGACATTCGCTTGACATGACTGGTATCAATAAATTGGTTAGGGTTGGTCAATCGAACTAAGCCAGAAGGAATCAGTGTCGGTGGTGTCAGCTCAACCTCGGCTGGTTTCACTTTTTCTGCAACAGGTAATCGAGTACAAGCTGTTAAACTGAGTAAAATTACAACCATAAAACCGAATCTCTTCATCACGCGCTCCTCCATGTCATCAAAACGATAATAAAAACAACCATAATGTCTATTTTCTATTCTAACGAGAGAATCGCATAGGCAAAAGTCTTTTTATGCGCTTTCTTGAAATAAAGAATCCACTAAAAGGAAGAAAAATTATTAAACAACTATCGCAAACGTTTGCTTAGGCATGATACAATTCACCTAGTTTGAATTTATTATCTATTACGTTATAGGAAAGAACTGTGAGCAAACAATCATTAAGTTACAAAGATGCAGGCGTTGATATTAATGCAGGTAATGCGTTAGTTGAAAAAATTAAAGCAGATGTTAAACGTACGACGCGTCCTGAGGTTATTGGTGGATTAGGTGGCTTCGGCGCACTTTGTGCTATCCCAAGCAAATATAAAGAGCCTATTTTAGTGTCAGGAACAGACGGTGTTGGAACCAAATTACGTTTAGCTATCGACCTCAACCGCCATGATAGTATTGGGGTGGATTTAGTTGCGATGTGTGTCAATGATTTAGTTGTTCAAGGTGCTGAACCACTGTTTTTCCTTGATTACTATGCAACAGGCAAACTGGATGTAGAGGTTGCAGCCAGTGTTATTAAAGGCATTGCGAATGGGTGTAAACAATCGGGTTGCGCTTTAGTCGGTGGCGAAACCGCTGAAATGCCCGGTATGTATCACGCAGGCGATTATGACTTAGCGGGATTTTGTGTCGGTGTTGTAGAGAAGTCAGAAATCATTGATGGAGCCAAAGTGAAAGCGGGCGATGTGTTAATTGCATTAGGTTCAAGCGGCCCACACTCTAATGGTTATTCTTTAATCCGTAAAGTGATCGATGTCGCAGGCGTCAACCCAGCGGAAGAGCAGCTTGCAGGTAAACCACTTGCCGATCATGTGCTTGCACCAACAAAAATTTATGTGAAGTCCATTCTTCAATTAATCAAACATGTTGATGTCCATGCGATTTCGCATTTAACTGGCGGCGGTTTCTGGGAAAATATCCCTCGCGTCTTACCTAAAAATGTGAAAGCAGTCATTGATGAATCAAGTTGGGAATGGCAACCCGTATTTAAGTGGTTACAAGAGAAAGGCAATATTGAGACATACGAAATGTACCGCACGTTTAACTGTGGCGTGGGGATGATTATTGCGTTACCACAACAAGATGTCGAAACGGCATTAGCACTCCTCAAACAGACGGGTGAACAAGCTTGGGTGATTGGTCAAATCGAATCTGCTGCTGAAAACGAACAACAAGTTATCATTCGCTAATGAAAAAAATTGTTGTTTTAATTTCAGGTCAAGGTACAAATTTGCAGGCATTGATTGATGCCTGTCATTCTGGTTTTCTCCCTGCTGAAATTGTTGCTGTCATCAGTAACAAAACAGAAGCGTTTGGACTCGAGCGCGCTAAAAAAGCAGGGATTCCTCACCACGTTTTTTTACGTAAACATTTTGACAGTCATTTAGCAATGGACAACTGCATTGCTGATTACATTGAGTCAGTTCAAGCTGATTTGATTGTGTTAGCTGGTTATATGAAAATTTTAAGCGCTGACTTTACTCAGCGTTTTGCTGGGCGGATTCTCAATATCCATCCTTCTTTGCTGCCTAAATACCCAGGTTTAAACACTTATCAACAAGCATTAGATGCAGGTGAGAAAGAACATGGTACCAGTGTGCATTTCGTGAATGAGGAAGTGGATGGCGGTGCCGTCGTTTTACAAGCTAAAGTGCCTATTTTTGCTGACGATGAGATTGCAGATATCGAAGAGCGAGTAAAAGCGCAAGAATTACGTCTCTATCCTCTCGTCGTCAAATGGTTTGTTGAAGACCGACTCAAATTAGTCAATGGACGTGCCTTTTTGGATAATCAATGTTTGCCCGAACATGGCTATGCCACCGAAGACTAACAACATAAAAAGTGCGGTCTGTATTCAGACCGTTTTTTATACCTAAAAAATCTAAAATTAGCTTGCCTTGTTACTATTAATTTTATCCATTCTGTTTTAGAATTTACCGATTTTATTTTTCACTTTGTAAATAAAGGAGCATACAATGAAATTAGTACACGTACAGCATCCCCTCGTCAAACATAAATTAGGTTTAATGCGTTCTGCAGATATCAATACTAAAAAATTTCGTGAGTTAGCCACTGAGGTCGGTAGCCTATTAACATATGAAGCCACCTCCGATCTAGAAACAGAAAAAGTCATTATCGATGGTTGGTGTGGTCCTGTTGAAATCGATCAAATTAAGGGTAAAAAAGTGACAGTTGTCCCTATTCTGCGTGCTGGCTTAGGCATGATGGATGGGGTATTAGAACATGTTCCAAGCGCACGTATCAGCGTGGTTGGGATGTACCGTGACGAAGAAACACTCAAACCTGTTCCTTATTTTCAAAAACTTGCGAGTGACTTAGAAGAACGCTTAGCCATTGTGGTTGACCCTATGTTAGCAACAGGTGGTTCTATGATTGCGACGATTGATTTATTAAAAGAAAAAGGCTGTAAACATATTAAAGTCTTAGTACTCGTTGCTGCCCCTGAGGGAATTAAAGCGCTAGAAGCGGCTCACCCAGATATTGAACTCTACACCGCTTCCGTTGATAGCCACTTAAATGAACAGGGCTATATTATTCCGGGTCTTGGTGATGCAGGTGACAAAATTTTTGGGACCAAATAATCCATAAAAAGCAGCATTGAGAATGCTGCTTTTTTTCCATGTAATTTACATCGCTGTAAATTCAAGTTAATTCAGACAGAGAGTTGAAACTTAAATGACAAATCAAAATCAAACGGCTCCAGTAATGGAACAACATCAAGGTAAACAAGCCTTCGTTGGCTTACAAATGCTTTTCGTCGCTTTCGGCGCACTGGTTTTAGTCCCACTCATCACAGGACTCAATGCCAATACCGCTTTACTCACCGCGGGGGTTGGAACCCTCTTATTCCAACTGTGCACGGGTAGACAGGTCCCGATTTTTCTTGCTTCCTCTTTTGCATTCATCGCGCCGATTCAATATGGCGTCGCGACATGGGGCATTGCAACAACAATGGGAGGCTTAGTCTTTACAGGTTTGGTCTACTTTGCGTTAAGTACCTTAGTGAAATTAAAAGGGGCTGGGGCTCTACAGCGTGTTTTTCCACCTGTTGTGGTGGGACCTGTAATTATCATCATCGGGATGGGGTTAGCGCCTGTCGCGGTTGATATGGCATTAGGTAAAAACAGTCAATACGACTATAACGATGCGGTGTTAGTGTCAATGGTCACACTTTTAACCACATTAAGTGTTGCGGTATTTGCTAAAGGTATCATGAAATTAATTCCAATTATGTTTGGTATTACCGTCGGTTACTTATTGTGTCTATTCTTAGGGTTGATCAACTTCCAACCTGTACTAGATGCACCTTGGTTTAGCCTCCCTGAAATCACTACACCTGAATTTAAGCTTGAAGCTATTCTTTACTTATTGCCTATTGCCATCGCCCCTGCCGTTGAGCACGTTGGAGGCATCATGGCAATTAGTTCCGTAACAGGTAAAGATTTCTTGCAGAAACCTGGATTACATCGCACTTTATTGGGCGATGGCGTAGCAACTAGTGCAGCTGCTTTTTTAGGTGGTCCACCTAATACAACTTATGCGGAAGTCACTGGCGCTGTGATGTTAACACGCAACTTTAATCCAAACATTATGACATGGGCTGCCATCTGGGCTATTGCTATTTCATTCTGTGGCAAAGTCGGCGCATTCTTATCCACTATTCCAACTATTGTAATGGGCGGAATTATGATGCTAGTCTTCGGATCAATTGCAGTTGTTGGTATGAGTACGTTGATTCGCGGTAAAGTAGACGTCACTGAAGCTCGCAATCTTTGCATTATTTCGGTTGTCATGACTTTTGGTATTGGCGGGATGTTTGTGAACTTTGGTGAAGTATCACTAAAAGGAATCAGTTTATGTGCAGTTGTCGCGATCCTACTCAACTTAATTTTACCAAAAGCAAAGGATACACTCACCGAAGAGAATCAATAAAATAAATGAGGGTTAAGACTTGCTTAACCCTTCCTTTTTCGTTTACTCTTAGCACTCTTTTTCCGCATAAAATAGGCTATTATTTGTTAAATAATTTCCAATTACCATTACCCATTCATCAAATCGATGATGAGACATTAGATAACTTTTATGCCAACAATAATTTATTGTTGCTGAGTTCACTACGCAAAAATTTTGTGCAACCTGAGCAACAATTTTTCTATATTTGGGGAGAAAAAAGCAGTGGTAAAAGCCATTTATTAAAAGCTATTACCAATGAATTTTTCTTACATCACCGTCCTGCTATGTATGTTCCTCTAGAGAAATCACAATACTTTTCCCCAGCAGTATTAGAAAATTTAGAATTACAACAACTGGTGTGTTTAGATAATTTAGATGCCGTCATCGGTGATGCTGAATGGGAATTAGCCATTTTTGATCTTTTCAATCGTATCAAAGCACAAGAATACACTTTACTAGTGATCAGCGCTAATCAATCGCCTACTGCATTGGCTGTCAGCTTACCTGACCTCGCCTCTCGCTTACGTTGGGGAGAAAGTTACCAGTTAAATCCACTCAATGACCAACAAAAAATCGAGGTATTGCAACAAAATGCGTATCAACGAGGGATTGAATTACCCGATGAGGTGGCAAATTTTTTATTAAAACGTCTTGAGCGTGATATGAAAACCTTGTTTGAAGCGCTCAAAAAATTGGATCATGCCTCATTACAAGCACAGCGAAAACTGACCATTCCCTTTGTAAAAGAAATTTTACAGCTATAAAAAAACCGCATTCATCTGCGGTTTTTCTTTTATCTTAACGATTGTAGTTATAGTTGTAACGGTAACTTACACTCGGAAGAAACATCATCGGAGTTGGACGGTAGATGGTACGAGTTTGCACTTTTGGTCGGCTATCACTGGCATTTAATTCATGATCAACCTCTTTTGAATAAGCCTGTTTTTGATCAGCAGGAACCGTATTCCCACTACTCACTCTTTGGTTATATTCTTGTAAGGTTTTCATATCCATTTGAACATTTCCCTGTGGCATTTGTTGTGTACAGCCAATTAATAATATACCAGCAGATAAGACAATTAATTTTTTCATAAAATTCCTCAATTTTTAACGGCAAATTACGCCAGATAACATATTTTTTCTGTGTTGAATATTTTGTGTTGCTAAATTTTTTCCCTGTTGATTTTCCTCATCCTGCACTTTTTGTGCGAGTTTGGGATCATGAATATAAAATACGGGGACGTATTGAATATTCTTTGCTGCTTCTTTAGACGAAACCGTCGCAGTTGCAATATTAGTATAATATTCTTGTTTATTCACAGGAACAACATAATAAGTCGTAGCATCCGTGACATCTACACCCGTTCTAGAATTAAAACCACTGCAAATTCCCGCACCAGACTCAAAAATTGTATGTGAAGACTTTGCTTCATTAATTTGAAAAACTTCAAATTCAATACTTCTTCCTAATGCTTTCGCATCATTATCATCCATAGTTGGATTCAATTTACGTGCAAAATCGCGATTCACATAAGTCACATTAGTAGGCTGTTCCGTTTCATGAATCGTTAATAACGAACTTTCTTCCTCTTGCACAATATGGGGCTGACCATATGTCTTCGTCACAGAATTTTCAGAAATATGCATAATCCAAGACTCAGCAAACACTGCAGTAGAGGAGAATATACATCCAAAAAACAACGCTCTAAGATACATCATATCTTTCTCACATCTCATATAATTCTAAAGGGAGATCATCGGGATCACGCAAAAAGGTAAAACGTTTGTTTGTTAAAGGGTCAATCCGAATTGGCTCACAGCTTACTGCCTGTGCTTGTAAAAAAGCAACAACTTTATCGAGATTCTCCACACTAAACGCTAAATGACGCAAACCGCACGCTTCTGGGTTAGTAATACGTGCTGGTGGATGAGGAAAAGAAAATAACTCAATTTGGCTACCATCGCCAAAACGCAAATCCAATTTATAGCTCTGGCGATCTGCACGATAGGTTTCTGCAATGATCTGAGCGCCTAAAATAGTCGTATAAAAATGTTTAGACCGTTGATAATCAGAGGCAATGATTGCGACATGATGAAAACCAAGAATAAGTAAATTCACTGTTTTCCCCTCCAAAAATTGCGCTAATTATACGCATTTTGATTAAAATGTAAAATAAACGAAAAAAACCGCCCTTTTTTGATCAAAAATAAGCGGTTTTTTTATCTATCAAAGTAAAAATATTATTATAGTTTAGGTACCACTTTCTCACGTTTTTCTGCCTCTTGGGCTTCTTGTGATGCTCTGGCCGAATGAATACTACGCTCAATTAATGCCACTCTTGGATCATCTTGGGGTAATAAACGTAACATCATAGACCAGGTCACTGCCGCCATTTTATAATCTTCAACTTCAAAATAGCGGAAAGCTAATAACCCTAATGCTTCTAAATTGCTGTGATCTTGTCTAATCACTTCTTTTAATAACGTATCTCCTTTGGCCTTATCTGTAGCATCTTCTGAAAACATCAAGATGCGAGCATAAGAAAGTTTATATTCGTGGTTATCAGGTTCCAGCTTATTCGCTCTCGCATAACTATCTAACGCCAGCTGCCCTTTATTTGTATTCATTGCGATTTGCCCAAGCAACCACCAACTTTTGGCATCGTCTGGTTGTTTTTGCAAATGTAGGCGAAGCGCAATCGAAAACTGCTGTAACTCTGCAGCACTCAGGGGATTGTTTTGCTCATCTTTTAACCGATCATAAAAGTGCGGTAACGTTTGATAAGTTTTTTCTAACATGTTTTCCGCTTGCCATGAGCCTACATTTAAATAGGTCATGGTCGATAAAATACTGAGTGCCAAAAACCCCGATATAAACCAGACTTTACCATTATGTTTAGCTTCTACAATTGCATCTGCTTGGTTTTCTGGAATATCTTCTAACAACGATTGTTGTAATTCGGTTTTAAGCTGTGCCGCATTCACCAACAAACCTTGAGCTTCATCACGTTCAAGCTCCGCCAAACGTGCAAAATACAAGGCTTTATTTAGCTCATCACGCTTAACAGATTGCTTTAGCTGTACTGATTTTCTTGTTCTTAACAAAGGATAAAAACAAATTAACGCGATCACTAACGTTAATAACATCACATTTAACCAAAAACTCATCATACTTTCTCTTTTAACAAATCTTGTAAACGTTGCTTTTCTTTATGACTGAGTGCGGCATTCGATGCTCGTATCTCTCGCTCAGCTTTTGGCTTACGACGAAATAACATGATGAATCCTAACACAGCAAAAACTGCGGGGATTACCCACAACGCAAGCGTCGCGGCAGTCAGTGGTGGATCATAGGTTACAAAATGTCCATAACGATCAACCATATACTTAACCACTTCTTGCTTCGAATACCCATCTTGCAGCAATTCCAATACTTTATGGCGCATATCCACCGCAATTGTCGCATTAGAGTCTGCAATATTGTTGTTTTGGCATTGTGGGCAACGTAGCTCTTGTGTCAATGCGTGGTAGTCTTTTTCTTGTTCCAGCGAACGAAATGTCAGCGCATCAATAGTTGCAAAAGTAGATAAACTAAACAATAAGCATAACAGTGCAATCATCTTGCGCATTATTTTGCCTCCATCAATTTTTCATAGATGGGTTGAAGTTTCTCACGCCACACGTTGTCATTGACATCACCAGCATGGCGATAATGAATAATGCCTCTACCATCAATGATAAAGGTCTCAGGCGCCCCATAAACCCCTAAATCTAAACCAAGTGATCCCGTTTCATCTTTTAACACCACTTGGTATGGATTACCCAAATCATTAAGCCATTTCACGGCTTTATCTGTTTTATCTTTGTAATCTAAACCAATAATAGTGATACCATGCTGTGCAAGTTGATTCAAATAGTGATGTTCGGCATAACACGTTGGACACCATGTTGCCCAAACATTTAACAAAAGTGGCTTACCTTGTTGAAATAGAGCAACTGAATGCTGCTTATCTTGTAATAAATCTGACGCCATTTTTATCGGAACAAGTTTACCAATTAAAGCAGACTCCAACGCTTTTGGATCATCACCTTGTGCATTACGTTGCAGCTGAAGAGCGAAAGCGAAGACTAACGCCACAAATAAGATTAAGGGAAGATAAAGTTTCTTCTTCATTATTGCCCCTTACTGAGTAATCGAGAAAAACGGTAACGGCGATCAAACATGCAAAGCCCCCCCCCTAATACCATAAACACCCCACCAAGCCAAATCCAGCGAATGAATGGTTTATAATAGAGACGCAGTGCCCATGATTCATCCCCTAAACTTTCCCCAAGTGCAACATAAAGATCACGAGTCAATCCCCAATCAATTGCCGCTTCTGTCATGGTCATTTTACTGACCGTATAAAAACGTTTTTCCGCAAATAATACCGCTTCCACATTACCATCTTTACGAATATCGATTTGTGCTTTACCACCTAAATAATTGGGACCATTAGCATCATGAATACCTTGGAAAGTAAAATGATAGTCAGCAATTTGAACCGTCTCGCCCACCTTCATACGTACATCACGTTCTACACTATAGTTTTGACTAAAGGCAATCCCCCACACAGACATCGCAACTCCCAAATGTGCCAATACCATCCCCCAATGTGAACGAGATAACTTAGTCAAGCCAACAAGGAAAGTATCACGATGTGTAGCGCGCTGTTGTAATTCATATAAACTGAGTAACACAATAAACACGACCATCATGCAGCCTAACACTGCACTGACCGTGAGTCTATCTTGTAAAAAATACGGTAAAGCAAACCCTGCTATTAGCATCACGATTAAACTCACCAACACAGGCGTACGGATCGCAGACAACTCATCGCGACGCCATTTTACTAAGGGCCCAACACCGAGTAATAGCGAGAAAGGAATCATAATAATCAAAAACATTTGATCAAAGAACGGCGCACCAATAGAAATTGTGCCTAAGCCAAGTTGTTTATGCACTAAAGGCAATAACGTGCCTAAGAACACCACAGAAAGTGCGGTCATTAATAAAATATTATTGAGTAACAGCATACTTTCACGCGAATAACGCTCAGCATTATCACGTGAACGAATCTGGCTGCCTTTGTAAGCATAAAGTGCCAATGAACCGCCAATCACCACGATTAAATATGCGAGAATATACAATCCACGCGTTGGATCGGAAGCAAAAGCATGTACCGAAACTAAAATGCCAGAACGAACGAGGAATGTTCCGAGCAAACACAATGAAAACGCCAGAATCGCCAGTAAAACTGTCCAAGCTTTAAAGGAACCACGCTTCTCAGTCACGGCGAGTGAATGTAAAAGCGCAGTTCCTGCCAACCAAGGCATAAACGACGCATTTTCAACGGGGTCCCAGAACCACCAGCCACCCCAGCCGAGTTCATAATATGCCCACCACGATCCTAACACGATACCTAACGTCAAAAAGACCCACGCCGCCATCGTCCAAGGGCGAGACCATCTTGCCCAGGCTGTATCCAATTTTCCTGTCATTAACGAAGCAATTGAGAAAGCAAAAGCAACGGAGAAACCAACATACCCCATGTATAATAGCGGTGGGTGGAAAATCAATCCTACGTCTTGTAATAGAGGGTTTAACTCCTTTCCATCCACAGGAAAGTCAGGGAACGTGCGGTTAAAAGGGTTGGAAGTGAAGAGTACGAAAATCAAAAAGCCAATACTAATGATCCCCATGATGCCTAATACACGAGCAACCGCCTCTTGTGGCAATTGCTTGCTAAAAAGTGCAACTGCCGCGCTCCACAGTGTTAGCAACCAAATCCATAATAATAACGATCCTTCGTGAGATCCCCACACAGCAGACAAACGATAATGCAGTGGTAAGGTAGTATTCGAGTTGTTAACGACATACTGGACAGAAAAGTCATTCACTGCAAATAAATAACATAAGGCAAGAAAGGCAAGGGTTAAACTGATAAAGAGACCATAAGTCATTGGGCGAGCCAATGACATCAGTGGTACATTGCCTTTTTCTGCTCCCCATAAAGGGAAAATTGCCACCAGCACCGCGATGGCAAGGCTTAACGCTAATGCATAATTTCCAAATTCAGCGATCATTTTTGCCCTTCTTGTGTGTTATTTTGATACGCTTTTTCTTGACGATCTCGTTCACTTTCACCTTTCAAGTCAGAAACGCCCATTGGGCTATGCACTTTTTTCATTTGTGCATCCAATTCTGGTGGGACATAGTTTTCATCATGCTTTGCCAAGACTTCAGTCGCTTCAAGAATAGTCGGTGCTTTTAACACTCCCTGTGCCACAATACCTTGTCCTTCGCGGAATAAATCAGGCAAGATCCCTTCGTATTCCACGGTAATAGATGGGCCAATATCATTTAAGTCAAACTTGACTTTTAAGCTGTTGGGATCACGTTCAACCGACCCTGCAACCACCATGCCTCCGACACGAAGACGTTGTCCCACTTGCGGTTTTTTATTTGCATCCTCTTCTTTGCCGTACACAATCTCCGTTGGGGTATAAAATAAATCGATATTTTGGCGCAAGGCATAGAGTATTAACGCTGAAGCAATCGACACACCAAATAAAATAAACAGCACCATGGTCATTCTTGATTTGCGTCTTGGCGTCATAGTACACCTCTCGATTCATTTTTTTGCAAACGTGCTTGGCGTTGTTGTTCACGGAGCACCTCTTTCAACACTTTTTTTCGTTCTTGTACACTTTGGATGATTAATACCACCACCGCAACGAAACTGATTGCATAGGCTAACCAGACATAAAAGCCATAGCCGCCCATATTAAAAAAATCTTGCCAAGTTTCAAAAAACATATCGCTCTCCCCGTCACGATTTGATGTGATTTGCTAATTCTTGTACCCATGGACGTTTACTGTCTTCTTTTACTAAAGCGGTACGATAACGAATCAAGGTTAACCAAATATAAAGCATCATAAAGCCAAAAATACATAAGATAAGTGGAATCAACATCGGCGTAGCAATAGACGGTTTTTCAAATTTTGTTAGACTCGCCCCTTGATGTAAGGTATTCCACCATTCCACTGAAAAATGAATAATGGGTAAATTAATCACCCCCACTAAACATAAAATACCCGCTGCTTTTGCACCAACAGTGCGATCTTGAAAAGCAGAATACAGTGCCATCACCCCTAAATATAAGAAAAAGAGAATTAGCTCAGAAGTGAGGCGGGCATCCCATACCCACCAAGTTCCCCACATTGGTTTTCCCCAAATGGCACCTGTTACAAGGGCTAAGAAGGTAAACAATGCCCCAATAGGTGCCATCGCAATCATTGCTAAATGCGCTTGTTTCAGTTGCCAAACTAATGCGACAAACGCGGCTATCGCCATGGAACCATATACCCCCATTGACCAAATTGCCGTTGGTACATGAACATACATAATACGAAAACTGTTACCTTGTTGATAATCCGCAGGAGCAAAGGCTAACCCCCAGATCACGCCTATACACAATAAAAGTACACTAAGTATTGCTGTTATAGGTAAAAACTTACCACAGAGATGATACTGGGTTTCTGACTTTGCATAAGGGTGTAACCACTTCCACATAGAACAATCCTTTTATTGATCTAAACTAATTCGTAAGGCCGCTGCGATAGCAAAAGGTGATAACGTTACTGCTCCAGCTAAAATTGCACCTAAAATCGCTAACTGACCATGGTATGTCATGTTTAAACTTGCTGCTTCCAGTACTGAAGCGGAAAAAATTAAAACGGGAATAAATAACGGTACCACTAATAAACTGAGCAATACTCCCCCTTTTCGTAGCCCGACAGTTAATGCTACGCCAATTGCACCAATACAACTCAATACTGGCGTACCAATCAACAAAGTCAAAACTAATGCCCACCAAATCGATGTATCGAGAGAGAGTAATAATGCTGCAATGGGTGAAAGTAAAATCAACGGTAGACCCGTTAATAACCAATGAGCAATCACTTTTGCTAAAGCAGTCAATGCTAAAGGCTGCCCCGTTAACATTAATTGCTCTAATGAGCCATCAATGAAGTCATCACGAAATAAACGCTCAAAAGACAATAATGCTGACAATAACGCAGCGACCCAAGCGATACCTGGTGCGATACGAGACAGTAACGATGGATCAGGACCAATCACTAGCGGAAACAACGTAATCACGATCAAAAAGAACCACAGTGGATTCAGTATTTCCGCTTGTTTACGCATCGCAATTCGTAGTTCACGCTTAATGATTTGTGTAAATACCATCTTATTTCTGTTTTAATCCATTCTTTAATGATAAAGGTGCCTACCTGTCCAGCGATGGGATACCCCAAACTAGGCACGAAATTTATAATTTTCTAACCGCACTTTTTGCAAAAGGGGGCTTTGCACATCTTGATGACTGGTAAAAATCACAATACCGCCTTGTTGAACATGTTGTTCAAATAACGCTGTTAAAACTTGTACGCCTTTTTTATCAATTGCAGTGAACGGCTCATCGAGCACCCATAAGGGTGCCTTCGATAACCACAAACGTGCTAATGCAATTCGGCGTTGCTGTCCAGCGGATAACTGTGCGGCTGGGATATCCTCACGTCCAAGCAAGCCGACGGTTTCTAATACTAGCCAAAGCACCTCATCCCCTTGTTCACTGGCGCTAATCTGCTGGTAAAATTTTAAATTTTCCCAAGCGGTCAACTCGGGTTTCACTCCAGAATGATGACCAAGGTAGAGTAAGTCATACTGATAGTCTTCACGTTGATGCTGAATAGGTTGGTTATTCCACCATACTTTGCCTTCAAGCTGCTGTGCTAACCCCACGATAATTCGTAATAAGCTGGTTTTACCAATACCGTTATGCCCTTCAATTTGTACAAAATCACCACTGTTTATCACTAAATTTAAGGCGGTAAAGAGGATATTATCGCCACGTTGACAGGCTAAATTTTCTATTTTTAATTGGGAAGACTTTTGCATAATAAATCAATTCCAGCAATGTAATGGCTCGCATTCTACCATAAGGAATACACTTGGCGTAGTAATTGGCAATGGAAAACCCTACCTCTTTAGAGGTGGATTATAGGGTTTATTGATTTAGAACAAATCTTATGATTTTTAACAAAAAAGTTACCTATTTATTTAATAGGTAACTTAGATGAAAAATGAGGAATATCTAGGACTTAACCCTATTTTTGCTAGGGAATTTTATCCTTTTAAGTAGAGATAAAACGCTTGATAAGGTAATAATGTGATCGTCGCTTGCTCTGATTGATATACGGTATTATGGCTATTCATTAAACACTCCACAGCCGCACTTTGCCATTCATTCGGCAGAGTAAAATTCGCTGATTTATTGGCTAAATTCGCCAAGACGAGTAGTTTTTCATTTTCCGTTTCACGTTGATAACACCATAATGAAGGATGCTCTGGCGCAAGATCTTGATAGTTACCTTCGGTGAAAACAGGAACTTTTTTACGTAATGCGATCAACGCTTTATAAGTATAAAAAACAGAGTTTTTATCTGCCACCGCTACTTTAGCATTGATTTGTCGATAATTTTTCGCCACTTCAATCCAAGGTTTCCCTGACGTAAAGCCTGCTTGTTCACTATCATCCCATTGCATTGGTGTTCGGCTGTTATCTCGCGATTTTTGCGCAAGAATTTGCAGAATGAAAGGCTCATCAAGCCCTTTTTCTTTTAATTCCTCATAAGCATTTAGGCTTTCCACATCACGATATTGCGTAATTGAGGTGAAATTTGGGTTGCTCATTCCAAATTCTTCCCCTTGATAAATATAAGGCGTGCCTTGCAAGCCGTGTAAAACCATTGCTAGCATTTTTGCAGACTCGTTATGCCATTCGTTTTCATCGCCAAAACGAGACACAATGCGAGGCTGATCGTGGTTACACCAAAACAGTGCATTCCAGGCTTTATTATGCATACCCTGCTGCCAGTAGTTAAAAATGGATTTCAGCTGAACATAATCAGGTTGTGCATAAGTCCATTTTTCCCCATTTGGATAATCCACTTTTAAATGGTGAAAATTAAAGGTCATCGACAATTCAGTGCCTGCTAAATTAGCGTATTGCTGGCAATTTTCGAGCGTGGTTGATGACATTTCACCAACGGTCATCAAGCCATAAGGCGTTAAAGCTCGTTGATTTAATAACTGCAAATATTGGTGAATTTTCGGACCATCGGTATAAAAGCGACGTCCATCGCCTTGATAATCATCTTCAAAATGCTCTGGTTTAGAAATCAAATTGACGACATCTAGCCGTAAGCCATCAATGCCCTTTTCTGCCCAAAACTTGCAAATATCAAATAATTCTTCACGTAATTTTGGATTTTCCCAATTCAAATCAGCCTGCTCTGGCGCAAATAAGTGCAAATAATATTTTTGTGCTTTGTCAGACCATTTCCACGCTGAGCCACCAAATTTTGACTTCCAATTGGTTGGCTTCTCACGCCAAATATAATAGTCGTGATATTCACTGTTTGGATCCTCACCCTCAACAAACCACTGATGAAATGTTGAGCTGTGGTTAAACACCATATCCATCACGATTTTAATGTCACGTTGATGCGCTTCCTTAATCAACTGTTCAAAATCCGCCATCGTGCCGTAGCTAGGATCAATCTCGCGATAATTCGCAATGTCATAACCGTTATCAATTTGCGGTGAAACATACATTGGGGTGATCCAAAGCCCATCCACACCTAATTCTTTTAAATAGTTTAAACGTTTGATGATCCCTTGAATGTCACCCGTGCCACTTCCTGTCGTATCTTGGAAAGATTTTGGGTAAATTTGGTAAATCACCCCGTTTTGCCACCAATTTTTGTTGCTCATATTGTTCCCCTATAAACTGGTATTGTGCTCAATTCGTATGCCTATGCAAAAAATCATTAAAAACAGACCGCACTTTTCTCCCTACCAAAAGACAGGGAGAAACTGAAGGTGTACATTAATTTAACGTACCTGCTTTTTCCTTGCGTTTGTATACGATAGTCGTCAAGATGAAGGGCACAATAATTGCTATTACCATCGCTAAGGCATAAATCATCCAATATTGGGGTTGGATAGATAGAATACCCGGTAATCCCCCAACCCCGATACTGCTTGCCAATACACCGACTAAACCACAGATTAAGCCTGCCGCTGCGGAACCAATCATTGCGCATAGCATTGGGAAACGGTATTTCAAGTTAATCCCGTACATCGCAGGCTCGGTCACGCCTAAATAAGCAGAGATTGCAGCTGGCACTGACACTTCACGAGATTCTGCCGTTTTGTTGACATAAATAATCGCTAATACTGCGGAAGCCTGCGCAATATTAGAAAGTGCGATTAATGGCCATACTGGCGTACCGCCGATACTACCAATCATTTGGAAGTCGATAGCTAAAGTAGTTTGATGTACCCCTGTTACCACTAATGGCGCATATAAGAAGCCAAATAATGCCGCCCCAATTGGCGCAAAATCACCTGTCATTGCGTTTTTCACGACAAAGGCAACACCATTACCAATTTCACGACCGATAGGACCGATAATAGAATGAGCAAGGAACACCGCTAAAATAATCGATACCACTGGCACAATCACTAAATTCAAATAGTTAGGAACAATTTTTGTGAGGTATCGTTCAATAAAGGATAACGCCAAACCGGCCATAATCGCTGGAATCACTTGCGCTTGATAGCCTACTTTCTCAATTGCCATAAAGCCAAAGTCCCAGGCTTCAGGTAATTGTGAACCTAACGCATAAGAGTTCATTAATTGTGGAGAAACTAACGTTACCCCTAACACGATACCAAGGATAGGCGAGGTGCCCATTTTACGTGCAATTGACCAACAGATACCGACAGGTAAGAAGTGGAAAATCGCCTCGCCGATGAGCCATAAGAAGCTATGCATACTCGCCCAAAATGCGCTGATGTCGACCAATGTTTTTGTGCCGTCTTCAAACATTTTGATGTCGCCAATCACGTTACGGAAACCTAAAATCAAACCTCCGCTGATTAAGGCTGGCAATAATGGAATAAAAATATCCGCAAGGTGAGAAATACTGCGCTCATACCATTTTTGGTTTTGACGTGCAGCTGCTTTAATTTGCTCTTTATCTGCGTTAGCCAAACCTGTTTTTTCTAGCAAAATCTTGTAATAGTCGCCGACTTCCTGACCAATCACCACTTGATATTGACCACCAGTTGCGAAACTAGCCTTCACCATGGGTAAACTTTTCAGTTTTTCATCATCGGCTTTTTTCTCATCATTTAAGATGAAACGTAAACGAGTAATACAGTGGGTCACTGCTGCGATGTTTTCGCGTCCACCAACATATTCAATAATTTTATCTACTGCATTTGGATCGATTTTTGCCATAAGTAGCCTCTTTTATTTGATAATCGACAGGGGGAAAGAAATTATGGCTTATTATAGATGTGTTGGTTATTTAATCAATGGGAACGTTCCCAATAGGGAAGGATAAAATGAGATCAAGATCACAAATTCAATAAAAAGATCCCTTTGAAGGCTAAAATACTAACTGACAATCAAGACAGTGTTGTTGGATAGGTTGATGTTCAAGTAAGGCAAATAATTGCTTCACCGCAATATCCCCCACTTGTGCAAAACCTAAATCAACACTCAAAACTTTCGGAAATAAGAAATGCAACAATGGGCTTTTCCCCACGCCACACACTTGAATATGTTGTAATTGCTGCTCTTGTAAATACTTCACTGCACCAATGGCTAATGTATCTGTCGCACAAACCAACGCAGAAACTTCAGGAAAAATGACCTCACTTACATTCTGATATGCCCATTCATAGCCCAACTCGCCTTGCAAAGAATGGGGCTCAAGTGCATTTTGCTGACAAAAATTCAAATACGCCTGATGACGAGCATAGCCCGTGGTCGCATCCTGATCTTTCACACCTAAATAACTGATTTTACGGTGCCCTTCAGCATAAAGATGTGACATCAATAACTGCACCGCTTTTGTATCATCGTAATAAACAGAAGAAAGGGAACGGTAATTTCTCGCCACCACGACCATCTTCTCTCGCCAATCTTGTAGATCGCCCTCATCCAACTCACTAAAGGCAAATAAGATAACGCCATCAACGCCACGCTTTTGGAAAAAGGCTAAATGCTCTTTGACTAATTCGGGCTTAAACTGGCTTTCAACAATAATGGGCTCACATTGTTGGGCATACAATAAAGGCAAAATGCTTGATAACACTTGATTTTCAGCGGTGGAAGACAGACGTGTCACAATAATTCCGATCACTCGGTTCGACACGCCTCGCATTGCACGTGCGGATTTGGAAGGCTGGAAACCATATTGCTCAATCACTGCCTGTACACGCTGGCGAGTTGCCTCGCTAACTTTCGGATCGTTATTCAGCACCCGAGAAACTGTGGATTTTCCGACCGCACTTAGGCGTGCAATATCTTTAATCGTAAGCTTTGCCATTTGCGTTATTTAAACTCCGATAAGTTAAAAAATAATAACAACTCACCCCGACAATACTACATAACGCCATTGTTAATAGCATTGGTGCGGGCGTTTTCATTGGCATTAAAGCGACTAGTGAACCTACAATCGCACCTGTACCAAAACGCACACTGCCAACGACTGAGTTTGCTGTGCCTGCCATTGTTGGGAATTTTTCCAAAATAGACGCCATTGAGTTGGATGAAATCAGAGGATTTTGCCCTGCAAAAATCGCTAAAAAGAAAGTCATTGACCAAAAACCAAGATCAAAAACAGACACCGTAATCAAGCCAAGCCCTGCGGTAAATTGAATGGCTAAACCTGCTCGCAACATTGTTTCTGTGCCTACTTTATTCACGATTTTCCCATTCACAACCGAAACGATGGTCATCACACCAATATTGAGCATAAAGAAATAACCAAATTGGTCAACAGGCACGCCATAAAGCCCCACATAAACAATTGAGCCTGCGGTAATTAACGCAAATAAGCCACCAAAACCAAAAGCGGAAGCAAACATATAACCCAAGACTTCTTTTTGCTTGCACAGACTTAAGAAATTACGCCCAACAACGCCTAGTCGTAATGGAATACGTTTTTCTTTATGATGTGTTTCAGGAATGATGATCAGCACCAATAAGCAAGACAGTAGCCCCATAAAACTGATCACATAAAAAATGGAATGCCAGTGAAACCAAGACACTAAATGCCCACCAATAATCGGTGCAAGCAATGGGGCGAGCATAAACACCAACGTGATTGAGGACATAATTTTGGACAAATCATTTTTATTAAATAAATCACGTAAAATTGCCCCAACGAGCACTACAGGTGCGGCTCCAAAGAAGCCTTGCACAAAACGAAGTGCGGTAAAATTTCCGATAGTATTAATGTTAGTTAAAATCAGGGCAGCAATGGCACTAATGGTCACGCCCAACAAGATGATTGGTTTGCGCCCATAGCTATCGCCCACAGGCCCCCAGAAAAGCTGTCCAATCGCCATTCCTGCCGCAAAGAAAGTTAAAGTGTGTTGCACTTTTTCAGGCGTTACACTTAAATCTTGTGCGATAAGTAAAAACGCAGGCAGGTACATATCAACGCCCAACGGCGGCAACATTGATAAAATACCTAAAGTAATAATGAAAATAGCGCCGACTTTCAATGGCTTTTGTTCAGTCAAAATATCATCCTTTATTAAAACTATTAATTTCTTGTTCAGAAAGAGGACGATACTCCCCTTCTTCAAGGCTTTCGTCTAATTCAATCTCACCAATTTTCCAACGATGTAATCCCACCACTTTATTGCCCAAAGCGGCAAACATACGTTTGACTTGGTGATAACGCCCTTCGCTAATGGTTAAATTCACATTGTAATCATCAAGAATTTCTAATTTTGCAGGCTTGGTTGGTTCTTTTTCACCACGTAATAAAATGCCTTCTTCACACACCTGTTGATAGTTGCTTTCGACTGGATCCGCTAATGTCACTAAATAGGTTTTCTCACAGTGGTGCTTTGGTGAAGTAATACGGTGCGACCATTGCCCGTCATCAGTCAATAAGACAAGGCCCGTAGTGTCTACATCTAAACGCCCTGCACTGTGTAATTTGGTTGAAAGTGGATAATCAAAGAATTGATAAATCGTTGGATAATCGCCGTCATCGTGCGAACACACATAACCTTTTGGTTTATACAGCATAATGTATTGCCCTTCCTCCACCCAAGTGAGCAATTCGCCGTCAAAACGAATTTCATCTTCTGGGCTAACTTTCACTGCACCATTTTTTTCTACTTTTCCATTCAAAGTCACCGTACCCTGCTTAAGTGCTTTGTTCGCTTGTGAGCGTGTTAATCCAGTTTGTTCTGCTAAAAACTTATCTAATCGCATCGTTTATCCCAAAGAATCCAACTTTTAAACTCAAGTATTTTACTACGTTTCCTTTCTAAAGCGACAGCATCAGCTAAAAAATAAGCCCTCCCTCTTTATAACTAAAATACCAATACTGTGTTTTACATCACATTTTTTATTGTGATTTTCTTTATAATGAATTGTCTTAACCTTTATTTATATCTCAACAAGAGGATTGTTTTATGGATGCACAATTACGCCAAGCCGCACTCGATTTTCATGAGTATCCGACACCGGGGAAAATAGAAGTCACGCCAACTAAATCGCTCGCAACTCAACGCGATTTAGCGTTAGCTTATTCACCAGGCGTGGCAGTACCTTGTCTCGAAATTCAAGCGGATCCTTCTGCCTCTTATCGCTATACCTCTCGTGGTAACTTAGTTGCTGTCATCTCAAATGGGACCGCAGTATTAGGCTTAGGTAATATTGGCGCGTTAGCTGGCAAACCTGTGATGGAAGGAAAAGGGGTACTATTCAAAAAATTTGCGGGCGTCAACGTATTTGATATTGAAATTGATGAAAAAGATCCCGATAAACTGGTCGATATTATTGCGTCATTAGAACCCACTTTTGGTGGAATTAACCTTGAAGATATTAAGGCACCAGAATGTTTCTATATCGAACAAAAATTACGTGAGCGAATGAATATTCCAGTCTTCCACGATGACCAACACGGGACTGCAATTATCAGTGCTGCCGCGGTATTAAATGGCTTACGCATTGTGAAAAAAGACATTGCGAAAGTGAAACTCGTGGCATCTGGTGCAGGTGCGGCTTCTATTGCTTGTTTAAATTTATTAGTGAGTCTTGGCTTACCACGTGCAAACATCATTGTATGTGACTCTAAAGGCGTTATCTTCCACGGTCGTGATGAACGTATGGATGAAACCAAAAAACTGTATGCAATTGAAGATAATGGTAAACGCACCTTAGCAGAAGTGATCAATGATGCGGATATTTTCCTCGGCTGTTCAGCAGCGGGTACATTGACACAAGACATGGTCAAAACCATGGCAGCCAATCCATTAATTCTTGCGTTAGCAAACCCTGAGCCTGAAATTCTGCCTCCACTTGCCAAAGCTGTTCGCCCAGATGCGATTGTGTGCACCGGTCGTTCTGACTATCCAAACCAAGTGAACAACGTGCTTTGCTTCCCATTCATTTTCCGTGGTGCTTTAGATGTGAGTGCAACAGCAATTAATGAAGAAATGAAACTCGCCGCAGTGCACGCGATCGCTGATCTCGCGCTAGCAGAACAAAGTGAAGTCGTCACATCAGCTTATGGCGATAGTGAGCTGTCTTTTGGACCAGAGTATTTAATTCCAAAACCATTCGATCCACGTTTGATCGTCAAAATTGCGCCAGCCGTCGCCAAAGCAGCAATGGATTCAGGTGTAGCGACTCGTCCAATTGAAGATTTTGATGCTTATGTAGAAAAACTGACACAGTTTGTTTACAAAACCAACTTATTCATGAAGCCTGTTTTTGCCCAAGCGAAGCAAAATAAAAAACGGGTACTATTAACGGACGGCGAAGAATCACGTGTATTACACGCCGTACAAGAGATTGCAACCCTCAGTATTGCTACTCCAATCTTACTAGGTCGTCCAGCTACCATTAAACAAAAAATCAAACAGCTTGGTTTACAAATCCAAGAAGGACGTGATTTTGAGTTAATTGATATCGAAAACAACCCTTACTTTGAAGAATGTTGCCACGCCTATTACAACTTACTTAAACGTAAGGGTATCACACCAGCGGGCGCACAACGTAAGATGCTGCATAATCCAACGGTCATTGGTTCGACACTACTGGAATTGGGTAAAGCCGATGCGATGCTATGTGGATTAGTTGGACCTTATGCGTCACACTTAACCAACATCAAAGAGATTATCGGCGTACAAGCCTGTGTTCCAACACCGGCAACAGTGAATGGACTCGTTTTACCAACAGGTAACTTGTTTATTACCGATACATTCGTGAACCATAATCCAACCGCAGAGGAATTGGCTGAAATCACGTTGTTAGCCGCCAATGAGGTCCGTCGCTTTGGAATCGAACCTAATATTGCGTTAGTTTCACATTCTAATTTCGGCACATTCGATGATCCAAGTGCGGTCAAAATGCGTAAAGTTTTAGCATTAGTGAAAGAAAAAGCCCCTGACTTAGCCATTGATGGAGAAATGCACTGCGATGTGGCACTCAACGAAAAATTACGTTTTGAGACCATGCCTGACAGTCCACTCAAAGGCGCAGCGAACTTATTAGTGATGCCAAATATGGAGGCCGCCCGTATCAGTTTAAATCTCCTACAGGGTACTGCAACACCGATTACGGTGGGTCCAATCTTGATGGGAATGAATAAACCCGTACACATTCTCACTGCTGCATCTTCTGTCCGTCGAATTATTAATATGGTCGCGATCGCGGCAGCAAATGTCACATCCCTTTGTGTATAATGAACTGACATCAAATAGAAGGGAGAATCCTAATTCTCCCTTGATGTTTTTTGTTAAAAAGATAGAGAAATAATGATCTTAATCAATTTTTCTGTTAAAATCTTATCACCTTTTTGGCAAATTGCCTTTATTACTTTTATTCAATTAAGGAAATAACTATGGCTTACACTCTACCTGAATTAGGCTATGCCTACGATGCATTAGAACCCCATTTTGATGCGATGACAATGGAAATTCACCATACCAAACATCACCAAGCTTATGTAAATAATGCGAATGCCGCATTAGAAAACTTACCCGAGTTTGCAAGTGCTTGTCCCGGTGAATTACTCAGCAAATTATCGCTCGTCCCTGCGGATAAATTCACTGCGCTACGTAATAACGCAGGTGGTCACTTAAACCACACATTATTCTGGAAAAGCTTGAAAAAAGGCACAACCTTACAAGGTGCTTTAAAAGACGCTATCGAACGTGACTTTGGTTCAGTCGAAGCGTTCCAAGCTGAATTTGAAAAAGCAGCTGCAACTCGTTTCGGTTCAGGCTGGGCATGGTTAGTATTACAAGCTGATGGCAAATTAGCTGTTGTTTCAACCGCAAACCAAGATTCACCAGTCATGGGTAAAGAAATCGCAGGTTGTGAAGGCTACCCATTATTAGGCTTAGACGTTTGGGAGCATGCTTACTACTTGAAGTTCCAAAACCGTCGTCCAGATTACATTAAAGAATTTTGGCACGTTGTGAACTGGGATTTCGTTGCAGAACGCTTTGAGAAAAAAGCACAACACTGCAAATAATCTCATTTCACTTACCCTCAGCACGCCCTTCAATTTAGAGGGGCGTGTTTTGTTTCCATCTAGGATTTACTAAGACCCACCACACACTTTTTCTGCATTTTATGAAACAGATCACATTCTCATCCTCAAAAGATGTAGAGCTAAAACGTAAATTTTTCTAGAATGGGCATCCCCTAATTTTTTCTTACTTACCAACTAAGGAGTCATAATGGATAGAAGACGTTTTCTACAATTAGGTGCTTGCAGTATCTTAACATTTACTGCCTCTAAATATGCGTCTGCCGCTGCACAACGTGCCGTTTCACTGCGTGTGATCGCAACAACAGACGTACACAGTTTCTTAACCGATTTCGATTACTATAAAGATGCTCCTACGGATAAATTCGGTTTTACACGTACCGCATCTTTGATCAAACAAGCCCGCAACGAAGTAAAAAACAGTGTCTTAGTCGATAATGGTGACTTAATCCAGGGCAACCCAATTGCAGACTATCAAGCTGCAAAAGGCTACAAAGAAGGTAAATCCAACCCCGCTATTGATGCGCTCAATGCGATGCAATATGATGTTGGAACATTAGGAAACCATGAGTTTAACTATGGATTAGAATATCTTGATGATGCTATCCGTCAAGCGACTTTCCCAATTATCAATGCCAATGTCGTTAAAGCTGATTCAGGTGAACCACGCTACCAACCTTATTTCATCCAAGAAAAAGTCGTTGTGGATACCCAAGGTCAACAACAAACCATTAAAATTGGTTATGTGGGTTTTGTTCCACCACAAGTTATGATTTGGGATAAAGCTAACCTTGACGGTAAAGTCCTAGCCCATGACATTAAAAAAACTGCTGAAAAATACGTTCCAATTTTAAAAGAAAAAGGCGCAGATATTATCATCGCCTTAGCACATACTGGACCATCTGATGAACCCTATCAAGAAGGTGAAGAAAATGCTGCCTTCCACCTTGCTGATGTCAAAGGCTTAGATGCTATTATCTTTGGCCATGCTCACCGTCTCTTCCCGAATAAAGAATTTGCCAAATCGGCTCATGTTGATCTCGTCAAAGGAACAGTAAAAGGTGTTCCAGAAAGTATGGCGGGATACTGGGGAAACAATATTAGTGTCGTCGACTTAACCCTCTCGCAAGTGAATGATAAATGGATCGTCACCGATGGCAAAGCAGAACTGCGCCCAATCTATAATGCGGAAACAAAAAAAGCCACCGTTGAAAACCATCCAGAAATCGCTGCACTTCTTGCACCAGTTCATGAAGCAACACGTGAATTTGTTTCACAGCCAATTGGTAAAGCAGATGATAACATGTATAGCTATTTAGCCTTAGTTCAAGATGACCCAACAGTACAAATTGTTAACCAAGCACAAAAAGCTTATGTTGAAAATGTCATCAAAGGGATCCCTGAACTCGCAGGATTGCCTGTATTGAGTGCGGGTGCGCCATTTAAAGCAGGTGGACGTAAAAATGATCCAACTGGCTATACAGAGGTCAATAAAGGTGAGCTCACTTTCCGTAATGCGGCAGACTTATACCTCTATCCAAATACATTAGTCGTAGTCAAAGTCAGCGGTGCCGAATTAAAAGAATGGTTAGAATGTAGCGCAGGTATGTTCAAACAAATTGATCCAAGCAATGAACAACCACAAAGCTTACTCGATTGGGCTGACTTCCGTACTTACAATTTTGATGTCATCGATGGCGTAACCTATCAATTTGATATCACGAAACCAGCACGTTACGACGGTGACTGCAAGTTAATTAATGAAAGCAGCTCACGCGTGATCAATTTAGCTTATCAAGGCAAACCTGTGGATCCGAAAGCTGAATTTCTGATTGCAACCAATAACTATCGTGCTTATGGCGCAAAATTCCCTGGAACTGGGGACAGTCATATTGTCTTTGCTGCACCGGATGAAAACCGCCAAATTCTCGCGAATTACATTTCATCCGAGAGTAAAGCACAAGGTCAAGTTCGCCCAAGCGCGGATAAAAATTGGCGTATTGCCCCGATCAGCACTAAGGCCAAATTAGATATCCGTTTTGAAACCTCGCCAAGTGAAAAAGCAAAACAATTCATTCAAGAGAAATCACAATATCCAGTGAAACTCGTAGGAACTGATGAAGTTGGATTTGCAGTTTATCAAGTGGATTTAACTCAATAATCCCTCTCTCACTTAAAACAAAAAGCAACGTCTCATACGTTGCTTTTTCTTCATCACATCAGACCGCACTTACTTCGTGCTCACTCCGTGTATCTTAATCACCACTCGTCTGTCTGGCTGTAAACACGCCGTCAACGCAGGAGTCGCCTTATTCCCCACACAATCCTTCGTTACCGGCATCGACTCACCCGCACTTTCCACCGAAATCGGCGCATTCACTTTCGAGTGCTCTAAATACGCCTTCACCGTATTCGCTCGACGTAAACCTAACTCATAGTTAAACTTATCACTACCCAAACGGTCCGTATGCCCTATCAAGTAAATACTATCAAGCTTCAAATACTGGCTATGTAGCTTATGCACTAACTGGTCTAACTCCGCCTTACCTGACGGTAATAACTCATGTAAATTCGATTTCCCAAACTTAAACAACGCATCCGCAGATAAGTTTACCTCTTCCTGTTTCACCGACTCCGGTCCACACCATTGATGCTCCACATCTCGTAGTTGCGAACACGCCGACAAACTCAATACCCCTAACGAAATCAACGCCAATTTCATCATATTCTTCATGCTATTTTTCCTTTTCTTTAAAAGGGAGGAAAAAACTCCTCCCTTATTCAATCGCTATTACCAGTTATATTTCAAACCAATCGCACCACGGTAACCCTCACGTCTTCTTTCTCCCGTAAAGTTACCCTCATAGTTCACATCTAAATAAACATACGCATTTTGACCCACCGGATGTTGAATACCTAAACCAATATCCCACCACGTCTTCTCATATTTATCTCGAACTTTGTCTTCTCCAATTTTCACCGCTTTCGCTCGATTAAAGTCATGCAATAAGTTCGCTGTCACATAGAATGTCTTCGTACGTAAGTTTTCATAACCTGCTGGTTGGTTATACGCCAATCTCGCACCTACGCGACCACGTAAACCATGCATATCTCCCGGCTCAACTTCACGCTCTCCATCATTAAAGCTCTTCATATCTAAATATTGATAGCTTAATTGTGCTTGTGGCTCAAGTAACCAACCCGCTTGGTTCTTCTCGTGTTTACCTAATGCAAATGGACGACCCACTTCCGCTGAAACTAAGTAACTTACCCCTTTGTTCTTCGCTTCTAACAAATCTCGGGATGTGTATTTATTACTCAAGAACGTCACTTGACCTCCTAAGTCTACATAACTGCCATTCGCCGCATAACGTGTATGGCTCAATCCTAATCCCCAACCTGTCGCTTTTCCTTTACCTACATACTTATCGGCTAAAACTAACGCATTCTCCGCTCGTAAATCATCAAAGAAGTCTGCGTTCGCTCGTGTATATGCCGCGTATACCCCTGTCACATGGTGACCCTTCGATTCCGTTCTTTGTACCGCAAAGTCATAACCCACTTGGGCACTGTACATCTCTGCGTCATAACCTAAACGCGTTTTACCTTGAACATGTAAGTGTGAACCTGATACGCGTCCCCAGCTTTGACCTGTGACATCATTACCGCAACTACCACAGTAGTCCCAGCCATATACTTGATTTTCACCGCGGCGGCTATGTAATGTGCTGAGGGTAGAATAACCTTGCTCTAAGTTTACTAATGGCATTTGAGCATAGCTTGGAATAGTTTCCTCTAAAATTGGCTGATCAGTATTCGCAACTGTTAAGGTCCATACATATTCACGTACTTTGCCGCCTGTTTTTTCCACTTTATCCACTTCTTTCAGTTGCAATTGACCCGCACCTGTTGTTTTCGCTATACCCACAAAGGCGTGATGATCGCTGTTATCTG
Source organism: Pasteurella multocida subsp. multocida OH4807 (assembly GCA_000973525.1). NCBI lineage: Bacteria > Pseudomonadati > Pseudomonadota > Gammaproteobacteria > Pasteurellales > Pasteurellaceae > Pasteurella > Pasteurella multocida. Next base: position 794,250 of record CP004391.1, read on the forward strand.
GATCATGAATGCGGATAATCGGTGCACTATTAGTATTCAAATCTTTCGCAATACTACCAATAGTACCGTCGATCAAATCATGTTGATGAGTATTAGCGGTTCTTGAGAACACCTGTGTTTTACCTTTAGCTGAACCTTTGATGTCAAATAAATCGGATTCAGAATTGATGCCGTTTTCATCCCCTGGCGTATTCCATAACGTATTGATTCTCAAGGTTGCACCTGTTTTTGCCACATAACTACCTTCTAAGGTTAACACATCATTATGTGAGCCATTATCCATGGTGATAATACCACCATTGATTAAAGCACCATCTGTTTTTGTACCGTCGCTGCTAAGTTTCAACGTATAGTTTGCTCTGTCTGCTGCAGTCAGATATTTACCAGCATCTAAAATAGATTGGTTAGATAAAGTTAAGCTATTAACGGTTGATGTGGTCACATCCCCTTTGCTCTTCAAATTCCAAACCGCTTGATTATCCAAGTTCACAGCTAATTCAGAAGAAAGCGCCTTATGCATTAATATCAAAGCTCATATCGCCTTTGATCGTTGCAATTGCACCATTCTTAACATTAAAAAAGCCATTAGTGAGCGTTTTTTCATGATTTTGCCCAACAATTTCTTGAGTAGTAGAAATAGTAATCGGTAAAGTATCTGCGGCATTCACCACGCTTGATACTGCCAACAACACTGCCCCACAGCTTGCTACTTTCCCCGCACGTTTTGCTAATTCTGAGCATGCGACATAACTTTGTGTAGCAGCACACCATTTGGATTTAAAAATTCGATTCATAATTCAATGTCCTACTTTAGTCTTATAGATAAAAAAATATATAAATAAAAACATTTATACACTTTTGTTATTTTAACCATCTTATAGAACACTTATCAACCAAAACATTCTGTTTTTAAACAAAAACACTTAATAAAAGCATGGTTTTTTTGAGCGTATATGTTGTAATAACAAAAAAGCGACATGCATAACACGTCGCTTCCACCTACTCAGCTCACCTTATAACCAACGCCGTACTTGCTGCTTATAGGCGACATATGTCTCGCCAAATAATTTCTCTAACGCTAATTCTTCTCGCTTAATTTGCATTTCAGTCATCAACAAAATAAACAGCATAAAAAAGATGACCGCACTTAAGCTGCCTAACCATAACGCCCAAGCCAAGAGCAACAAGGCTAAGCTTAAATACATGGGATTGCGACTGATACGATAGACGCCATTCGTCACTAATACAGTACTTTTTTCTGGAGAAAAAGGGCTCACTGTAGTGTTTGCTTGCATAAATTGCCATAAACTCATCAGTGCGATGCCCGCACTCGCCCCCCACAACAGCAAAATCATGATCCAATAACGAGGAAACACATAAAATGGCGGCACGAACCACATTGCTAGCGCACAACCAAGGAAGAGAACGGGAGGGGGAAGTGTCAATCGCATAAACATCAATCTCAAGAAAAAACAGGTCTAGAAATACACATGCCCAATTTCACTTGGGCATGTCATTTTTTAAGCACGTAAATAAATCGCTCGCATGACTTCATCCGCTAACGCTTGCGTATCGGCTTTCACAATATACACAACATCACCTTGTAAATCAGCAAACGCACGCGGCGTTTCAAGTTTTGCTATAATATATTGTCCATAACGCTGATAAAGCTCGGCATCTGAATAGCGATAGGCAATATCATAACGTCTTGATTGTGCAACACAAACTGTTTCATCAAATACAGCCACTTTTTCATGATCACCGAGCACAGCCTTACCATATTCTTTATATAAATCAATTTGGTATGCCATATTATAGATATCCAAAATATAAGAACCTGGTGGACGGTTGTTATATTCAATCACCACATACTCATCATTCGGTAATCTAAAAAATTCCAAATGGAAAAAGCGCTCTTTCATCCCAAACGCCTGTGTAATCGCACGACCATATTTTTTTAATTTTTCATCCGCATGTTTGACAACATAGTAGCCAATATCATGTGTTCGTTTAAACAATTCCATTGGACTAACGGTATACACCAAACTGGTTTCAAATAAAATGTTACCTTGTTGATCAAGCAACCCGTCATAGGTAATAATGTCACCCTCAACAAATGGCTCTAAGAAATAATCTTGCCCCTGCCATTGCTGTTTAAAATCAGATACATCTTGTTTCGAGGCTAATTTAAATGTGCCTCCTGCCCCCACACCAATATCGGGTTTAGCAATTAAAGGTAACCCTAATTTTTTAACCGCACGCGCTAACTCGTCTGGTGTTCGAATCAATGCGCCTTCTACAACAGGAACAGGAATGGATTGAAAGATTTTTTTCATTTCAGATTTGCGTTTTGTTTTGAGCAAATTCGCTGATTTCAAACCAAAGACATTAAATTGTTCACGTAGCAAGACGTCATTATTTAACCAATATTCATTTTGTGACTCAATGCGATCAATCGGACCATGTTTATAAAATAAAAAGGCAACTGCTCGTTTGACTTCATCAATATCTTCCAAATTATTAACTCTGAAATATTCCGTTAACGATGCACGTAAATTCTCAGGTAACTGCTCATAAGGCTCTTGTCCTATCCCTAATACATTGATACCTAACTCATGCATTTTAATTGGAAAGGTTTGGAAGTTAGCAGGATAGTAAGGTGAAATCACAATGTAATTCATAGGACCTCCTAAAAATTGAGTTTATTTAAAAAGTAAGGCATTTGAATACGCCACCAATCCCAATCATGTGCGACATCCTGTCCCCACACATCAAACCAAGCAGGAATATTTTTCTCGGCAAAAGCATGTTGTAACGCATAAAATGAAGGTAATCCATCTTGTTCCCATGCACCTTGCCCCGTGCAAATCACAATCTCTGCCGCACGATAGTGATTTAAAAACCATTCGTCTTGTTGCATCCACAAATTTTGACTCGGTGAATTGCGGTACACTAAAGGATCATCCCCGTACTCCCCGACAAAATAACGCACATCGTATACCCCACTTAACGCAATGACTTTATTGAATACATCAGGATGTTGCAAAAAAGCATTCACTGCATGAAAACCGCCCATGCTACAACCTGTTGCCATCATTGGACCAAAAAATTGGGTCAAATGTTTAATAAAAGGTAGCGCTTCCTCAAGCAGATATCGTTCATATGCGCTGTGCATTTGTGCGCGATCATGTGGCAATTTCCAGTTAGCTAACCAACTTTCACTGTCAACACTGGATAACGTAAAAAACTGGACTTTACCTTGATGAATAAATTGCTGACAGGCATCAATCATACCAAAATCAGCATATTCGTTATGTGTACCGCCTGAACTAGGGAACACTAAAATCGGCAATCCTGCGTGACCATAACGATTTAATTTCATTTCACGCTGTAGATGACCACTATAATGACTTAACTGCTCAAAATGCATATTACCAATCCTTACTTAAAAAAGATAAACAATCTGGAAGATGTTGTGCCCACTGTGCTTCTGAGTGAATGCCATTAGCAATAATATCTAATTTAATGTGTTCTATTGGCATTCCTTTTTTTAATAGAGTTTGATAATAACGTAATGATGCATCAATATACAATTGCTTTATGTGACCTGTCGTAAATTGACTATCTGTATCATCACCTTCTTGCGTGCCAACTTGAATATAAATTCGCTGTGTTAAATCTAACGCATTGTGATCAAAATAGGTCTGAAAATCCCTTGTGGTTAACCAACTTGCCGATGAAAATACGCCTAAGCGACCAATATGATTGGCATATTCTATCCCCATGAATTGCGTAATATTACCACCTAATGAGCTACCGATCATGGCTGTATATTCTTTTTGTGGTTTCGTGCGATACGTTTGGTTGATAAAAGGCATTACCACATTCACAACAAAGTCAGCGTAGGCTTTCCCTTCTCCGCCAATGTTATCTTGCCCGGCATAAACATGAGGGTCGAATTGCCACGGAGAATATTCATTGACACGATTCGCACCATCATTATCAATACCCACAATAATCATATCAGCTAACTCAACATGCGTTTTGATCAGAGGAATCGTTTTCCAAGAATATGCACTAAAGGACTCTCTACTATAAAACACATTTTGCCCATCATGCATATACACTACGGGATAATATGTTTCTAATCGCGTTGCATAATCTTTGGGCAAAAGCACACGGATTCGTCTTGAGCGAGATTGATAAGGAACAGGAAGTTGATGGTCTTCAAGCGGTAAATAAAGTTGCGTTTCCATTTTGTAATTCATTCATTATAACAATACAACAAAGACGGCAATATAGCATAAAAACAATACAAGATGTGAAAGGCAATTTTCACACATAAAAAAATCCCTAACTTATGTTAGGGATTTCGTCCATTCATCAAAATTACAAATTATTTAACCGCACTTGTAGCCATTGAGCTTCTAATGGCGAAGCTTGTTGTTGTGCCTGTTGATAACTGGCTTTTGCGGCCTCTTTATCACCTTTGGCTAATAAAATATCACCAGTGAGCAACTGTTTACGACTCTCCCAGCTTGTCTGTTTAACTTGTTTCAAACTTTCTAGCGCCGCATCAAAAGCTTGCTGTTGGAATTGCACAGAAGCCAGACGTAGTGCAGCAATAGAAGACAAAGTTTCATCAGAAGACTGCGTTAACGCTTGTTTAAGTGATTGTTCTGCTTGTGCAAAATCCTTCTTCTCGACTTCTAATTTTGCTTGTTCTAGTAAGGCTAAGACCGCATAGCTTGTTTTACCATTTTCTTGGACAAACTGTTCAATTTGAGCACGTTTTTTCGCTTCATCTTGTGTCGAATAAACAGCCATTTCATAATATGCTGAGGTTTGTTGAATCTTATTCGCTTGATAAGTTTGCCAATAATTCCAACCAAATACGCCCGCAAATGCCACAATCACAGAGGCAATTAAGCTTTTATAATTCTCTTTCCACCACGCTTTAATTTCATTCAACTCTTGTTCTTCTTCCGCAGTATAAGCCATTTTATGCTTCCTTCTTGATTAAAAATTGTTCTTAATGTAATCAACAACATCCACTAATGCAAGGGTTTGTTGCTCAGCCCCACTGAGTAAGTGTTTCACGACCACCTGTTGATTTTGTACTTCACTTTCACCAATCACTAATGCAAACGTCGCATTATGCTTATCCGCACGTTTGAATTGCTTTTTAAAATTTCCACCACTGCAATGCAACATTGTACGTAAGTGCGGTAAGGCTGAACGAAGTTTTTCTGCCAATTGAAACGCCACCAACGTCGTTCCTTCACCTTGATAGACAAGATAAATATCGACTGCTTTCGGCAGTTCAATTGTCGTATTCACTTCTTGTACTAACAAGACTAAACGTTCGAGCCCCATCGCAAATCCCACTCCCGTGGTAGCATGCCCACCTAACTGCTCAACTAAACCATCATAACGCCCACCACCACACACGGTACCTTGTGCACCTAATGCAGAAGTGACCCATTCGAATACGGTTTTATTATAATAATCAAGACCACGTACTAATTTAGGATTGATTTCGTATTGAATACCAACAGCATCTAACAATGCACAAAGTTGTGCAAAGTGTTCACGACTTTCATCATCTAAATAGTCTAATAATTTTGGCGCGCCATTTAACACTTCTTGTAATGCTTGGTTTTTGGTGTCCAAAATACGCAAAGGATTTTTCTCTAAACGTTCTTTTTCTTCGTCACTTAATAAATCAATATGTTGTTGTAAAAATTCAACCAATGCAGAACGGTAATTTTTACGTGCTTCTAGAGAACCGATGGAGTTAAGCTGTAAAGTAACATGATCAAAAATACCTAATTCTTTCCATAAACGCGCCGTTAACATAATTAACTCTGCATCAATTTCTGGATTAGGAATCCCAAAAACTTCCACCCCTGCCTGATGGAACTGGCGATAGCGTCCTTTTTGTGGTCTTTCATGACGGAACATCGGTCCCATATACCACAAACGTTGTTCTTGGTTATAAATCCAGCCATGTTCAATTGCAGCACGTACACAGCCTGCTGTGCCTTCTGGGCGTAATGTTAATTGTTCATCATTATCCCAAAAGGTGTACATTTCTTTTGACACCACATCTGTCACTTCACCAATTGCACGCGCAAATAGTGGGGTACTTTCGACAATTGGCATCCGTACTTCTGAATAACCATAACGTTCTAAAACTGACCGTACTTTGCCCTCTACCCATTGCCATAATGGGCTTTCTGTTGGAGAACAGTCATTCATTCCGCGAATTGCTTGAATTGTTTTTGCCACAATAATGTCCTACTTCTTTTATCTTGTTATTTTAAATAATTCTGTTTTTTGGATCCTGTGCTGCAACACGCGCACGGATTTTTGCTTCTAACTGATTAATTAAATCATCGTTATCAAAACGTTCTTTTTGGCGTTCACCTGCTAAATAATAACCACTTTTCTTATTCCCACCAGTGACACCTAAATCGGAAACTAACGCTTCACCTGGACCATTCACAACACAACCGATAATTGACACATCCATTGGAGTAATAATATCTTCAAGGCGCTGTTCAAGCGCATTTACTGTACCAATTACATCAAACTCTTGGCGTGAGCACGTTGGGCAAGCAATAAAATTAATGCCACGGGAACGAATACGCAGCGATTTCAAAATATCAAAGCCTACTTTAATTTCTTCCACAGGATCAGCAGCTAATGAAATACGCAATGTATCGCCGATTCCCTCTGCTAAAAGCATCCCTAAACCGACCGCACTTTTCACTGCCCCTGCACGCGCGCCTCCTGCTTCAGTTATCCCTAAATGCAAAGGCTGTTTAATGGCTTTTGCCAGTAAACGATAAGACTCTACGGCTAAAAACACGTCTGATGCTTTGACACTCACCTTGAACTGATCAAAGTTCAAACGATCCAAAATTTCCACATGACGTAAAGCCGACTCTAATAACGCCTCTGGTGTTGGCTCGCCGTATTTTTCTTGCAGATCTTTTTCCAAAGACCCTGCATTCACCCCAATACGAATTGGAATATTGTTATCGCGCGCACAATCCACCACCGCACGAATACGATCTTCACGACCGATATTACCCGGGTTGATACGTAAACAATCCACACCATATTCTGCCACTTTTAATGCAATACGGTAATCAAAATGAATGTCTGCAACTAAGGGGACATTCACTTGTTGTTTAATCAATTTAAAGGCTTCGGCTGCATCCATTGTCGGAACTGAAACACGCACAATATCCGCACCGACACGCTCTAACGCTTTAATTTGTGCAACCGTTGCCTCAACATCCGTTGTACGTGTATTGGTCATTGATTGCACTGCAATAGGAGCATCACCACCTACAGCAACATTGCCGACATAGATTTTCGTTGATTCTCTACGTTTAATATTGGGTTTCGCTAACATATTCTGCTTGGTACCTTATTTTCAGATTATTGTGGTAACTTGAATCTTGCGACTCGACCATCAACTTTTAAGGGATAATCGTTGCCTTTATATACCATTTTGACATTACCAGGCGCGCCCACAATAAGAGAATAGGTTGTTCCCTCATTAAAACTCAGTGTGTCACCTTGCTTATATTCTTTCTGTGCTAATACTTTTCCTTGTTCATTTTGCACACTTATCCAACACGGTCCCATCACCTCAATATATAACTCTGGCATCGTGCTTGGCATTGTTGACGCCGTTGAAACAGGCAGTTGATCAACCGATGTTTTCTCAACTCGTTCACTTAATTTATTAATCTCAGCTTGCAACACCCCTGCTGACGTTACACTTTGATTTGGCAACGCGACGTTATCCTGAGCATTTTTTGTTAACTCTGGCGGAATGGTAACAGAGGTTGCTTCCATTCCAGTTGAAATTTCAATCGAATGACTCACAACAGGGGATGAGATTGACGCAACAGATTCCGTTGGTAATGAATGAGGCGTGGTTTCGACATAACTTTGAACTAAACTTTCTCGCTCAGCATTCGACTGTTTATAGTTTTCCCACCACCAAAGACCTGTCATACCTGCCACGATTAACACGACCAATAAACTCAACCAACCGACCCAACGATTATGTGAGGAATAGTGATTGACTGAACGTGTTGCACGCGCATTTTTCCCTAAATCGTTTTTCTGCTCTTCTCCAAAATCTACTTGTTTCCAAACCGATTCAGGTATTTTAAGAAAACGTGCGTAATTACGAACATATCCTTTCATAAAAGCAGCAGGAATTGCTGGCTGAATGAACTGATTATTCTCAATAAGTTGTAAAATGGCGGGTCTCAGTGCGATTCTTTTCGCCACCTCTTCTAAAGAGAGATTGCGTGCTTCGCGAGCTTGTCGACATTGCTCACCAAGGCTCAATGCGTTGTTGGAGTCAAGATTATTCATCGCAGTATTCATTTCGCACCATTTCATTACACAAAATTCAAGAGGTAAAGTTTAAAGTCGTAAGGGGGGTTTTGCAATAGCTATTCACCAGATAACTGCGCTTAAATCAGGTTTTTGTCGGATTTATGGATTTCTTTTCAAGAAACCCACAAGTCGCTCCGCTCTGCTAGGATCGATTTTTGTTAAACTGTGCAAATGGTGATGATAGCGCGCATTATCCTTTGCAGAAAACGCGCAAAGCGCAAAATTTTCATAGGTGTCAGCATGGTTATAATAATGTACAGTTTTTAAGGCTCGATCGAATTGATGATACGCTTGTTCAAACAAACCTTGTTGACATAAAAAAGCACCATAATTGTTCAGTACATCACCCTGTTCATCATCTAACTTAATTGCCGTTAAATAGGCTTGTTCTGCAAGCTGTAAGTCACCTTGTGCTTGATAAAAATAAGCAAGGGCCGAATGGACCAAATAATACTCTGGCGCATAAGAAAACGCTTTATCAAAATTTAATTTTGCTTGTGCAAAATTACGCTGTGCTAAATACCCTAACCCCAGTTCAATACGTGCTTTTGCTGCTTGCAGTGGATTAAATACTGCAGTATTAGGTTGAGAAACACAGCCTGAGAAAAAAAGAGAAAACATGATCGCTAGCCATAATTTAACAGTGCGGTTCATTTTTTCTCCTTTTTAGTGTGAGTGTAAAACTTAATTACTGATTACGCACCACAATTTCTTGTCCAAATTGCTTTTTCTGCGCAGTACGTTTTGTACGGTCAATCACATCTCCTGCCAACTGACCACAAGCTGCATCAATATCATCACCACGTGTTTTACGAATAATGACGGTAAAGCCATATTCCATCAACGTTTTTTGGAAACGGTCAATACGTGTGTTTGAACTTTTTGCATAAGGTGCTTCTGGGAACGGGTTCCAAGGAATCAAGTTAATCTTACTTGGGGTATTTTTCAATACTTGCGCAAGTTGATGTGCGTGTTCAACAGAATCATTCACGTGATCTAACATCACATATTCAATCGTCACTTTACCGTGGTTCGCATTGGATACGCTTAAATAACGGTTCACTGAATCAATTAACATTTTAATGTTATATTTTTTGTTGATTGGCACAATTTCATCACGCAATTCATCGTTCGGTGCGTGTAATGAAATCGCAAGTGCCACATCAATCATTTCACTTAATTTATCTAACGCTGGCACAACACCTGAAGTTGAAAGTGTGACACGACGTTTTGATAAACCATAAGCAAAATCATCAAGCATAATTTCCATTGCTGGCACAACGTTTGCCACATTTAACAACGGCTCGCCCATTCCCATCATGACCACGTTAGTGATTGGTCGCACGCCAGTCACACCAAAGTTACCAATGATTTTTGACGCACGCCATACCTGACCAATAATTTCAGACACCGTCAAGTTGCGGTTAAAACCTTGTTGTGCAGTTGAACAGAAAGTACAAGCTAACGCACAGCCCACTTGTGAAGACACACATAATGTCGCACGATCCGCTTCTGGAATATAGACGGTTTCCACTTGCTGATCGCCCACTTGCATTGCCCATTTGATCGTACCATCTGCAGAGCGTTGTTCCACTGCCACTTCTGGTGCTTTAATTTCAGCAACTTGTTTTAATTTATCTCTTAACTTTTTGTTAATATTGGTCATATTGTCGAAGTTATCTTCGCCAAAATGATAAATCCATTTTACTAATTGATCGGCACGAAACGGTTTTTCGCCCAACTCTTTGAAAAACTCACGCATTTGTTGACGCGTTAAGTTCATTAAATTGATTTTTTTTGCTGGTTCAGCTGACACATCAACCGTGTTTACTGCATTTTCAGCACAAGTTTGTTGTTCTAACATAGCGCCTCGTTGTTACACATTGCGGCATTGATAATCGCCTATAAAAAATGAGTTGCGATTGTACAGAGTTAGTACGTATTAATCTAGCAATTTCGCCAAACTCTGTAAAAAAACACCGCACTTTTTTGCGATCTCGATCGAGAAAGAAAAAAGTGCGGTGGGTTTTTAATAAGTTTTGTTATTTTTGATCTGCGGCTTTAGCGATGGCTTGGATTTCCGCTTCGATTTCAGCTTTTGCTTCAGCGATAACGCCTGCGATAGCTTCGTTTTTCGCTTCTTCTTTTGCGGTGGCGATTGCATCTGCAATTTCTTCCGCATTTTCTTCCCATTCAGCTTGCTCTTTCATTCGCTCGGCGACTTCTTGTTTGGCGTCAATAATTTCGCGGTTAATGTCTTTCACATCGCCTAGTAAAATGGCATATTTAATGGTTTCTGGGCTTGCTTCAAGGGCAATTTTGAGCACCATTGTGAGTGGCACAGAAAGCAACATTCCCACTGTTCCTAATAACCAGCCCCAGAATAATAACGAGAGGAAAACCACAAGGGTGGATAAACCTAAAGTACGTCCCATCATTTTTGGTTCGAGAATATTACCCACAATCATATTAATCGCCCCTACGCCAATGGCGACCCCAAAGCCTGTTGGGAAACCGTTAAGTAGCAAGGCTTGAACTACGATTGGTACGGCGGCAATGATTGATCCGATATTGGGAATATAGTTAAGCAAGAAACTTAAGGTCGCCCATAAAATCGCATATTGCACATCAGTGAGCTCAAGCAGGATATAAACGCAAATCCCTGTTAATAGACTAGTTAATGTTTTCACGCCCAGATAACTAATCACGCCTTGTAAAATGCGATTAATGTAATGTTCTTCACGGTGAATATTGCGTACATCCGAACTGAACACTAAGGCTAATTTATGTTTAGCAAACGGTGCTTCGCTTAGCATAAAAATCACCACGAGGAACAGTACAAACACGTTCGTTACTACACCAGAAAAACTTAGTAAGGTGCTACTCACAAGGTTCATAATCACGCTTGGATCCATATATTCCATCGTTTTTTCAGTTGAAAGATCCAGTGGAATATTCCATTTTTTCGCTAAGACGATAATGCTCGCAATTCTTTCCGATAATAAAATGCGATACTGTGGGATCGACTGAGTAAACTCACGTGCGGTACTATTAATTAAGCCCAGTAAGAAGAAAAACACGAACAAAATCATAATTAATAGCAAGGTGATCGCTAACCAATGTGGCACACGGCGGCTTGTCATAAAGCGTATAATTGGTGAGCAAATAATCGCGATAAACAGTGAAAGCAAAAATGGAATCGCAATTTCACTGGCGACTTTCACGCCCGCTAAAATAATCACAATGGAAGCTAAGGCAACCAGCACCTTGAGAATCGGAGATTCGACTTTGATCATCTAAATTGCGTCCTCATTTTCTTCGCCTGTGCGGATACGAATCACACGTTCAACGTCATAGACAAAAATCTTACCGTCACCAATTTTGCCAGTTTGGGCTGTTTCGATAATGGCTTCGATACATTGATCCACTTGTTCATCTGGCACGACGATTTCCATTTTTACTTTCGGCAAAAAATCCACCATATATTCTGCGCCACGGTATAACTCGGTGTGCCCTTTTTGACGACCAAAGCCACGCACTTCGGTGACTGTCATTCCCGTAATGCCAATATCTGACAAACTTTCACGCACATCATCCAGTTTGAACGGTTTAATAATTGCTTCGATTTTTTTCATAAAATTTTCCTATTTTTGACCGCACTTTAGCAGCGTTAACGGCGTGCCGATTTTGGTCTAAAACTTTCAATCACTTCTGGTTTGGTATCAATATAGATGCCATCAATTAGTTGTAAACAATAAGGTACCGCACTGAAGATCCCTTTCACCAGCACGTTGCCTTCAGCGTCTTTCACACCTTCTAAGGTTTCTTTAATGGCTTTTGGTTGACCCGGTAAATTGAGGATCAGACTATTTTTACGAATCACACCCACTTGGCGAGATAAAATAGCCGTTGGTACAAAATGCAAACTCACTTGACGCATTTGCTCACCAAACCCGGGCATTTCACGATCAGCAACTGCTAAGGTTGCATCAGGTGTCACATCACGTTTTGCCGGCCCTGTTCCACCTGTGGTCAACACTAAATGGCAATGGCAATCATCCACCAGCTCACATAATGTTTTTTCAATTTGATCTTGCTCGTCTGGAATCAAGCGTGTTTCCACTTCAAATGGCTCACACAATGCATTTTCTAACCAAGCTTGTAATTCGGGAATCCCTTGATCCTGATAAATCCCTTGTGAAGCACGATCAGATACTGAAACTAAACCAATTTTTAAAAGTGCGGTCATTTTTTCCTCTTTTTTCTTTACTACCAAACCCAATAATATCTCACAATATGGAAAAAGATCGGTGCGGCAAAACACAGGCTGTCCATACGGTCTAACATTCCACCGTGTCCACTAATCATATTGCCCCAATCTTTCACGCTCATACTGCGTTTAATGGCAGACATGACTAGCCCGCCTAAGAAGCCCATCAAGCAGATCACTAAGCTCATTAGAATAGCTTGAATAGGCGTAAATGGCGTTAGCCAATGTAATAATCCGCCTAAAATCGATGCACTAATTACACCACCCACAAACCCTTCAATGGTTTTAGAAGGCGACAATGTCGGTGCAATTTTGTGCTTACCAAATAATTTTCCCCACACATATTGCAACACATCGCTCGCCTGCACCACAAGAATGAGGAAAATCATTAATAATAAATTTTTGCCTTCAAATCCACCAATATCTAAAGTCAAAATCGCTGGAATGTGTGAAATACAGAACACTGAAATCATAATCGCCCATTGCACTTTGGTAGAACGATCTAAGAAATGCGAGGCATCACCCAACAAGGCAGACAAAATCGGTAAGAATAAGAATGCGTAAACCGGAATAAAAATGGTGAACATACTGAACCAATCTGCCACCACAAAATAATATTGCACAGGCAAGATAATATAGAAACAGGCAGCAAGTGCAAGATGATCACCACGACGAATATAAATCAGCGAAAGAAACTCACGCAACGCCATAAATGAAATGATAAAAAAGAGGGCAATAACGCCGTAAAAGCCGATAAATGCCGCCGCAAAAATGATTAAAATCATCACCCACCACGCATTAATGCGTGCATTCAAGTTATCAATCACTGCGTGCGGGGTCGAAAAGCCGACTTTCCATTTCAACGCATAACCAATAGTAGAGGCAATCACGAGCGTTGCAATTAATCCCCAAAACAATGTCCACATTTCCATTTTATGCCCCCTTCTGTTTTGGATTTAAGTTCAACAAGGCTTGTTCTGCGCGTACCAAAAAGGCTTCTTTTTCTTCGCCGTTTTGATAATGCAACGGTTCACCTAAATATAAGTCGCACAATAATGGAATCGGCAGAATAAACCCTTTGGGTAAGACATTGTGCATATTGCTAATCCAAACGGGCACGAGTTCTAACTCTGGATTTTGTTTTGCCACATAATACAAGCCACTTTTGAACGGTTGCAATGCCACATCATCGTCCATTTTGCGTGTGCCTTCAGGGAAAATAATCAGCGAGCTTTCTTTTAGCACTTCACTGATTTTATCGGTAATTGCTTGAGGATTATCACCACCACGCTCAATCAGCAACATATTAAACACGTTTTCCGCTAAGAAACGACGGATTTTGCCTTTTGACCAATAATCCGCGCCTGCCACGGGGCGTGTATTTTTGCGGACTTCGTAAGGTAACGAGACCCACAATAAAATAAAATCACCGTGGCTATTGTGGTTCGCATAATACAAACGATTTTTGCCCACCGATTGCTGCGACACCGCACGTTGTGGGCGAACGCCCGTAATGAATGACGTAAAACGACATAAAATAAAATCCACAAATTTCGCGAGCATTTTATTCTCCTTTTTGTAATTGAGTGGCTTTAAGTGCGGTCGTTTTTTCTGAAATTTCAGAAGGTGACATTGGAGGTGCTTCTGCTAAGCCAGCACGCACACGTTTCACGCAAGTCAGCACTAATAAGACGATCACCACCCAAGTACACCAATATAACCAATGTGGTAAATGTGGCACGAAGGCATAAACTAAACCTAACACGCCAAATAAAAAGGCACGATCACTTTTGCCTAAAGGACCATCATAACGTCGAGTTTGCCCTTGTACTTGCCCTAATACACCACAAAATTCAGTTAATGCCGCCAGCCAAATGATTAGCCCAATTAATAATGGATTAAATGGGTAAATCAAGGCGAAAGGCAGATATAAAGCCGCATCAGACACCACATCTGTCACTTCATTTAAGTAACCACCTAAACGAGATTTTTGATTAAATTCACGCGCGAGCATTCCATCAATGGCATTTAACGCCATTCGCACAAACAACCAAATTGGAATGAGAATAAACAGCCAATGAACCGTAGAAAGTGCGGTTAAAAAAATCCCTAAAATCACAGAAATCGCACAAGCAAGCAATGTCACTTGATTTGCAGTGACACCTCGTGCGGCTAATTTCACCACCGTTGGGCGTAACAGATTTTGGAATTTCGGTTTGAGATCATAAATGCTCATTTCGCCTCCTTTAAAATGGGAACAGTAAAGGAATTAAAAATACGCTCACAATCATCACTAATAAGGTAAAAGGCACGCCGACTTTGACGAAATCCGCAAATTTATAACCACCCGGACCAAGCACCATCGTATTTACTGGAGAAGAAACTGGTGTCATAAAGGCGGCTGATGCGGCTACCGCGATAATCATGGCAAATGGCATTGGCGATACTTGCAGTTTATGAGCAATTGTAATTGCAATCGGTGCCATTAAAATTGCTGTGGCGGTATTCGAAATAAACAAGCTGACCGCCGCACACAATAAGAATAAACTCATTAATACCGCATGCAGACCGAGATCGCCGACGGCATCTAGCATGAGCTTCACAGCTAAGTCCACGCCTCCCGTTTTCTGTAAGGCAATAGAAAACGGCATCATGCCTACGATCAACACCAAACTCGACCAGTGGATAGACTCATATGCACTTTTACCATCCACACAACGAAAATAGCCTAACATCAAACAAGCAATCAGTGCGGCGATAACATTCGGTACAATACCCGTGACCATCAAAAACACCATAGTTAAAATAGATAACACAGCATGAGGTGCTTGACTGGCGGCAGGTACCGCACGTTCCATTTCTAATGGGTAGTTCAAAACATAAAAATCTTTGACATGATTTTGCATTTGTTCAATGGCTTTCCAATCGCCGACAACTAAAATCAAATCGCCTAAAGAGTAGCTGACTTCCGAAAAATTACCTGCCAACACCTCACCATCACGTTTTACGCCCACCACATTTAAACCAAATTGTGAGCGGAAACGTAACTCGGCAGTAGTTTTACCAATACAATCCGAATCAGGTACCAATGTAATTTCTGCCATGCCAATAGATTTTGCTTGTTGCGAGAAATTTTGCGATCGAATTTCTGCAATTTCCAACTGATGCTCTTGACAAAATTGTTCGATTTGTAAGGTCGGATTGGTGATATCCATTAATAAAATATCTTTCTCTCGAATTTCAGACGTACCCAAGGCAGAAATAAAAGTTGGTCTAAAACGCTTCCAACGCTCAATAGCTAACACATTGAGTCCGTATGTTGAGCGCAAATGTAGTTCGTCTAAATGCTTCCCGATAAATGATGAGCCTTTTTTAACGACTAAACGTTTTGTTCGCTCACGTAAACCATACTCATCAATCAAATCATTCATAGAACGACGACTAGTATCCTTAGTTGTTTCCTCATTAGGTTCCGTTAACCAGCGACGAGCAATTAACATATACAAAATCCCCATGGTTAATACCACGACACCAATTGGGGTAAAGTCAAAAAAATTAAAACGAAATTCGCTATTACGGATTAATTCTGCATTCACCACTAAGTTTGGGGCAGTTGCAATGAGCGTCATCATGCCACTAATCAATCCTGCCACACTCAGTGGCATCATCAAACGTTTAGGTGAAATGTTCATTTGTTGACAAATGACGAGTACCACTGGAATAAAAATTGCAACAATTCCCGTAGAGCTCATAAATGAACCTAAGGTCGCTACAGCTAACATCAACAAAATGAGGACTTTGGTTTCATTATTTTTAGCCGCTTTTAACAACCATTCACTCACTTGATAAGCGATGCCCGTACGGACGATTCCCTCTCCCACAATGAATAGTAAGGCAATCAAGATCACGTTAGGATCGCTGAAGCCTGCAAGCACTTCATTTACTGTTAAAATACCACTCAAAGAAAAGGCAACCATCACTAACAAAGCCACCACATCCATACGGATTTTATTACGCACAAATAACACAATGGCACTGAATAATAGCGCTAATACCCAAAATAACGGGCTTGCCCATAGTTCATTCTGTAAGTTGAAGTCCATCATCCACTCCCGACCTTAATGTATTGATTAATTATACGTCACCACATACTTTTCGCACAGGGGAAAAACTGCGCCGATGCTGTGGTAAAGGACCTAACTCTGCCAGTTTTTCTAAATGTAATTTCGTTGGATAACCTTTATGTTGAGCAAAGGCATAATCAGGATAATGTTTATCCAGCTCCACCATTTCTTGATCACGTGCCACTTTGGCTAAAATAGAGGCTGCACTAATCGCGGGAACTAAACCGTCGCCTTTGACAATCGCTTGTGCTGGCATCGCCACATCAGGCACACGGTTACCGTCCACTAACACTAAGTGCGGTTGAATTTTTAAATTTTCGACCGCTCTTTTCATTGCTAGCATCGTGGCATGCAAAATATTTAATTCATCGATTTCTTCAGGCTCTGCACGCCCTAAGCTCCAAGCCAACGCCTTTTGTTTAATTTCTTCTGCAAGGGCTAAACGTTTTTTCTCGGATAACTTTTTTGAGTCATTGAGTCCTACAATCGGATGATTTGGATCTAAAATCACGGCAGCAGTCACTACCGCGCCCACAAGAGGACCACGCCCGACTTCATCTACTCCAGCAATTAACTCAACATCTGTTGGGTACGTAACTTCCATTTGTTATCCTTATTTTTCTAATAAATCCACGACGGCTTGTGCCGCCTGCTTATCCGCATCACATTGAATTAACTTATGTAAATCAACAAAACGTTGAATTAATTGATGACGTTGTTGTACAGCAGTTTCATCTTGGCTTAAATACACTGAAAGTTTTTCTGCTAATTTTTCTGGTGTACAGTCTTGTTGAATCATTTCTGGCACTAACATTTCATTCGCAAGCAAATTCGGTAACGAAACATACTCTGTTTTGACTAAACGTTTTGCCAAGAAGTAAGTGGTTGCTTTCATGCGATAGCCCACCACCATTGGCGACTTACATAACATGGCTTCTAAAGCGGCTGTACCTGACGCCAACAACGTTGCTTCCGCGGCAATCATTGCTTGCCGTGCATGCCCCGCTAATAAAATGAGATCTAACTCAGGTGCGACTTGAGCTTTGATTTTTTCAAACTGCTCACGACGTTTTTCATTAATGAGCGGCACTAAAAATTGCACATCGGGATATTGCTGTTTTAATAATTGTGCAGCTTTCAAGAATGGCTCAGTTAAAAACTCCACTTCAGCCCCACGGCTGCCCACTAAAATCGCCACATAACGTTGTTTATCGTCTAATTGCAAATACTGACAAGCTTCGGCTCGGCTAGGCTTAAGTGCAATCGCATCTGCCATTGTGTGTCCGATAAAGCGACAAGGCACATCAAATTGATCGTAAAAGGCTTTCTCGAAAGGTAAAAATGCGAGCACAAGATGGGTTGCTTTGGCAATTTTATAAATGCGATTTTGACGCCATGCCCAAACTGAAGGGCTAACATAATGAATTGTTTTGATCCCGTTTTCTTTCAGTTTTAATTCAACATCAAGATTAAAATCTGGTGCATCAATACCAATAAAAATATCTGGCTTCTCTGCCAATAAGGTTTGAATTAATTCACGGCGAATTTTTAATAAACGAGGTAAATGCTTCACCACCTCTGCCAACCCCATGACAGATAGTTCTTCCATATCAAATAAAGTTTCACACCCTTCGGCTAACATCCGAGGTCCTGCGATACCAATAAAACGTGCATGGGGATAACGAATTTTTAAACTACGCATTAAGCCCGCACCTAAAATATCTCCCGATACTTCCCCTGCAACAATCGCAATAATGGGTTGTCGAGTTGTTAGTTGTTCCATATTTCGATCCTAGATAAAAAATAACCGCACTTTTGAACAAAAAGTGCGGTCTATTTTGCAGAAAGCTTGATTGAATTAACGAATAATCCCACGTGTTGAACGTTTAAAAAACTCAACAAAGAAGCTAATCGCTGATTCTTTCGCCGCAACTTGTTCAATTTCAGGCATCACTTCTTCTAGCGTTTTGCCGCTGCGGTAAATTAATTTATATACATTGCGAATTGCATGTAAGGTTGGCTTATCAAAACCTCGGCGTTTTAATCCTTCAATATTCACCCCAAATGGTTTTGCATGGTTACCTTGTGCCATCACATACGGTGGCACATCTTGACTCACCATTGAGCCCCCACCTAGCATCACATGGGCGCCCACAATCACAAATTGGTGAATCGCAGACATTCCCCCAACAATCACAAAATCATCTAACTCAACATGACCCGCAAGGGTGGCATTATTGGCTAAAATACAACGATTTTTGATACGGCAGTCATGTGCCACATGCACATTTACCATTAACAAGTTGTCATCGCCAATGACCGTTACGCCTCCGCCCTGCGTGGTGCCACGATGAATCGTCACACTTTCACGAATACGGTTACGATCACCAATCACGGTACGAGTCGGTTCGCCTTGATATTTCAAATCTTGGTTTGTATCACCAATGCTAGCAAACTGGAAAATTTGATTATCACAACCAATTTTCGTGATTCCTTTGACCACAACATGAGAATGCAAAACAGTCCCGCGACCAATTTCCACATCTGCACCCACAATGCAGAAAGGACCGATCAAAACATTTTCACCAATTTTCGCACCCTCTTCGACAATAGCTGTTGGATGAATTTGCGCTGTTGAGTGGATCATTCTTGACTCCTTAGGTTATTATGCAGGACGGCGAGCACACATTAATTCAGCTTCACAAACCACTTGTCCATCTACTGTTGCAACACCAGTAAAACGGGTAATACCGCGGCGTTCTTTAACAAAATGGACTTCTAAAACCATTTGATCGCCTGGCAAGACTGGGCGTTTAAAACGCGCATTATCTATTGCAGCAAAATAGTAAAGCTCGTTTTCTAGCTGACGTTGGCTTTTACATGCCAATACGCCTGTAGCTTGTGCCATTGCTTCTAAAATTAATACCCCAGGGAAAATTGGCTGCTCAGGAAAATGCCCAGTGAAACAAGGCTCATTTACGCTAATATTTTTTACAGCTCTCAACCATTTACCTTCTTCATAATCTACCACGCGATCAACTAATAAAAACGGGTATCTATGCGGTAATAATTTCATGATTTCATTTGCTTCAATAGTTTTTGATACAGTATTCTCAATTGTCACAATCGTACCTTCCAATAAAAAATAAAATAATAACTATCTAAAATTATACGGTATTTATACACTGAATACAAAACGAACCGCGAGAAAGTGCGGTTCGTTTTCAGCTATTTTTTCTCTATTTGCTTTTCCAATGCTTTCAGGCGCTTGTTCATCCCATCAATCCCCAACGTCAATGCCGCTGTTTTACGCCATTCTTTATTAGTTTGTAGCGGGATACCTGAAGAATATACCCCTGGTTCAGTGATTGGACGCATCACCATCCCCATGCCAGTAATCGTCACCTGATCACAAATTTCCATATGACCATTAATCACACTCGCCCCGCCAATTAAGCAATAACGACCCACAGTTAAACTACCTGCCATAATGACACCGCCCGCAACAGCAGTGCCAGTGCCAATATGAACGTTATGAGCAATTTGACACAGGTTATCAATAATCACATTGTCTTCAATTACCGTTGGATCTAATGCACCGCGGTCAATACAAGTACAAGCACCAATTTCGACATGATTACCAATAATCACTTGTCCGACTTGTGGGATTTTAATCCAGCGACCACGATCATTGGCATAACCAAATCCATCACTGCCAATAACCGCACCAGATTGAATTAAACAGTGCTGACCGATCTCAACATCGTGATAGACACTCACATTTGCCCATAACTGAGTATTTGCACCAATTTTCGTGTTTTTACCCACAAAGCAGTTAGCACCGATCACAACATCATCACCAAGTTGTACCCCCTCTTCAATCACCGCATTCGCACCAATTGATACGTTTTTACCTAATACAGCGAGTTCTGAGACTACTGCACTCGGGGCAATACCTGAAGCTGCTTTCGGTGTCTTGTCCATATACTGTGCTAGAACCGCATACGCGACATAAGGATCCTTTACAATCAGTAAATTACTATGCTCTGCACAAAAGCTCACATCCGCTTCTGACACCACAAGAATCCCCGCCTTTGAATCAGCAAGCAAGTGGCGAAATTTTGCATTTGAAATAAATGTTAATTGCTTTTCTGTCGCTTTATCTAGCGGCGCAATACTTTCAACAACAACATCGGCGTTACCACGAATGGTAGCGCCGATTTGCTGTGCTAATTCTTGGAGAGAATAAACTCGCATGATTTAGCCTATATTATTTTGCTGGTGCAGGTGTAGCAGGAATCACTTTTAATACATCTTGAGTAATGTTTTTTGCTTCATCTGCAAATACAACCGCACTCTCATTCAATACTAATGTAAAATTCTTTTCTTTTGCCACGTTTGTCACCGCATTTTGAATACTATTCAATAACTTGCTGGTTTCTTCTCGTTCACGTTTCGCATAATCTTCTTGATACTTGTTTACTTCTTCATCATGCGCAACAACCAATTTATTAATTGCTTCTTGTTCTGTACTACCTAATTTATTAATTTCTTCTTCACGTTTTTTAATGTCTGCACTACGTAATTTTGGCGCATCTTTTTGTAAAGCAGCAATTTTGGCTTCAACTTTTTTCTGTGATGCCGCAATTTTTTCATCCACTTGTTTTTTGTTCTCTGCTAATTTCTCAACACGTGTTTTGAACTCTGCTTCTAATTTCTCTGCAACCATTTTACGATCTGGGTGGTTTTGAAATAAGTAGTCACCACTTACAAATGCAATGTTTTCAGCCGCCATCGCGAAAGAAGAAGAGAAAGCTAATGCTAAAGAAAGTGCGGTTAATTTTACTGCTTTTTTCATCGGTTCATTTTCCTATTAAGTAATATAATATTGAATAAATTCTGTGCCGTACATTTTTACGACACAGATGCATGTTTAGACGACAAGTTTTGTTATAAGTTCCAATAAGTTATTAGAATGTTCCCCCAATACTAAATTGGAATTGTTCAATTTCATCCCCTTGATACTTTTTAATTGGTTTCGCATAAGAGAATACTAATGGCCCAATTGGTGATTGCCATTGTAACGCCACACCAACAGAAGCACGAACACGACTTGGATCGCTATAATCTGGTAAATTCAATTTTTCAAATTTCGCTTTATCTTCCGCTTTCCAACGCGTATTCCAAACACTCGCCGCATCAATGAAAAACGAGGTTCTAACAGAATTTTGGTTTTTATCTGCCACAAATGGTGTTGGGACAATCAATTCAGCGCTTGCCGTGACCATCGCATTACCACCAACAACGTCAGCACTCTTCAAACAGAACTGATTTTGGCAAGATGCATGACTGTAAATTGCTTTTGGTCCAATCGCTCCATACGCAAAACCACGTAAACTTCCGATCCCGCCTGCACTATAGTTTTGATAGAATGGTAAGCGTTTACCACCAAAACCATCTGCAAAGGATGCACCAAAGCGACTCGAAAGCACCCAATTATGATCACGGTCAATTGGATAAAACGCTTGTAAATCAGCATTTAACTTATAGTATTTATTGTCCGAGCCAGGAATCGTGACTCGACCACCAATATTCGCTCTCACCCCTTTCGTTGGGAAATAACCACGGTTAAGGCTGTTATAGTTCCAACCAAAAGATAAATCGAAGTCATGTCCTTTAAACGTCCAGCTATCATAATTCATCGATTGTCGATATAAATCTCGGTTATATTCTGGCGAGACATTTTTCAACTTATTAAAGGTATAACCTAATCCCAAGTAGTAAGAGTTATTTTCATTCACTGGGAATCCTAACGTTAAATTACCACCGTATGTCGTACGACCGTAAGAGGCGGATGTATTGCTTTTCGAGCTATCGTACTCTTCAAAGAACACATTACCACCTAAACTCACCCCATCTTTGGTAAAGTACGGCTCGTTGTAACCTAAGTTAATCGTTGTTCCATAGTCGTTACGTGAACCACCTAAACTAATAGATGAACCCATACCCAAGAAGTTGTCTTGTTTGATACTTGCTTGGTAACTTAATCCACTTTCTGTACCATAGCCGACCCCAAAGTTAATACTTCCAGTATTACGTTCTTTTACTTTATAAATTACATCCACTTGGTCAGAGCCTGGGACGGTTTCTGTACGGGTTTCTACACTTTCAAAGAAACCTGTACGATCCAAACGTAATTTCCCTAACTCAACCAATTCTGACGATAACCACGCTCCTTCTTGTTGGCGCATTTCTTGACGCAACGTACTATCTGCGCTCACGGTATTCCCTTCAAAACGAATTTGACGCACAGAATAGGTTTTCCCTGCTTCGACAATAAAATCCAATGAGATAGTTTTATTTTGCTCATCAAAGCTAGGATGCACATTTACCTTAGCTGTCGCATACCCTCTTTCTCCGAGTTTCGCTTTAATACGCTGTTCAACATCAAGTACATCTGCTCGACGGAATGGACCATTAAGTTGAATCGCATCTAAAATTGGCGCAAGTTCAGCAGACATTCCACCAACATCCCCAACAATACGGGCACTTTTTACAGTAAACAGTTCGCCTTCTTTCAGCTTAATTTTGACGTTCGCCGCTTTTTTCTCATCATCTAATTGAATATCCGTATCAACAATATCGAATTGCGCATATCCGCGATCTAAATAATAGCCACGTATTGTTTCAAGATCTTTATTAAACTGGGTTGGGTCAAACTTATTACCGAATAATTTCCACCATGAGTCTGTCTGTAATTCCATTTGGTCTTCAAGTTTACCACTACTAAAAACCGTATTTCCCTCGAAAGTGATATCTTTAAATAACGCAACATCATTTTCTTCAATTTGAATTTTTACTTCCGCACGATTATTGGGTAGCGTATTCACAATCGTCTCGACTTTCGCGTTATAACGTCCAACACTGTTATAATGATCAAGCACACCTTTACGAAACTCTTCTAATTTTGCACGGTTTAACACTTCACCTGTTTTAAACCCATTAGCATCTAAATTCTGTTTTAATGCTTCATCAGGAATCGATTTATTCCCGTCTAATACAACATCCGCAATAATCGGTTTTGGCATAACAGTCACAACTAAAGTATTGCCTTCTCGGGTTGCTCTCACATCATCATATTGTCCACTAAGGAATAATTTTCTGACTAAATTCGCAATATCATTATCGGTTGCTCGCTGACCAACACGAACAGGCAGTGCGGCTAATACGCGCTCTTCCGTTCCAGCTTGAACACCGTCAACACGAATATCCTTAACGACAAACGGTGCAGCAAATGCAGTGGCTGAACCAAACAATAAACTTGCAATTAAAAGTTTTTTCATCGTGAATGTTATCCTGTAAGTAAAAAATTAATTATAAACGTAAGAAATCATTAAAGAGCGCAAATCCCATTAACAGAATTAATAATGTTGCTCCAATACGATAACTCACATTTTGAATCCGTTCAGAAAGCGGTTTACCACGTATCGCTTCTGCTGCCAAAAAGACTAAATGTCCCCCATCAAGTACAGGCAGTGGGAATAAGTTCATTATGCCTAAGTTAACACTAATCAATGCCATGAATCCTAAATAATAGACGAATCCAATTTCAGAAGACATCCCCGCCCCTTTTGCAATTGAAATAGGACCGCCTAAATTATTCAACGATAAATCGCCTGTAAATAATTTACCAATCACTTTTATCGTTAACCAAGAAAGCTGTGCAGTTTTCTCTATGCCTTTTTGTAACGCCTCAAGAATACCATACTTTAACTCTGTTCGATACTTATCAGAGATTGGATCAGCTGTCGGTGCAATACCAACATACCAGCGTCCTTTTTGATTTAATTCAGGCGTCAGCAATAATGAGAAGAACTGTCCCTCTCGCTCAACTTTGACAGTAAACGGTTTTCCTGCTTGTACTTGCTCAATAAACGTTTCCCATCTCACCAGTTCTGAGCCATCATAGAGTTTATCTCCTACTTTCAATCCTGCTTTTTCAGCTGGGGAGTTGGGCTCCACTTTAGACAAGGTCATCTCAACTTTAGTTCGAATAGGTTGCAAACCTAATGCCGTAATCGCGCTTTCTTTTTCTGGGTCAAAACGCCAACTAGAAATATCCAAAACCTTTTGATATTCAACTTGCGAATCAAAGGGGGTAAGCGTCAATACAACTTGTGAACTTCCCATTTTCGTTGCTAATAACATATTGATGGTCTCCCAATCGGGCGTGTTTGTTCCATCAATTTTTGTAATCTGGCTATGTGGTTCAATTTGTGCTTGAGCAGCAACAGAGTTAGGCACAACCTCTGCAACAACAGGTTTAAGTGTCGGTATGCCAATAGTATAAATCACTGCATATGCGAGAATGGCAAATAAAAAATTAGCCAACGGTCCTGCGGCGATGACAAAGGCACGCTGTGCAACAGATTTTTTATCAAACGCTTGCGAAGTCAAATCCGAGGGCACCTCTTCATTGCGCCCATCTAGCATTTTGACATAGCCCCCTAATGGAATAGCTGAAACAACAAATTCTGTCCCAAGCTTATCTTTGCGTGACCATAAGACTTTACCAAACCCAATAGAAAAACGATGTACTTTTATCCCGCACTTTCGTGCAGCCCAAAAATGACCATATTCATGGACTGCAACCAATACCCCGATAACAATAATGAAAGAAAAAAATGACCACAAAAACGACATTTTTATTGTTCCTATTTAAATACAACTAAAGAATAAAAAAATAAAAATAAGCAAAAAATGGCACGGCTGCAGTGAGGCTATCAATACGATCTAATACGCCACCATGACCTGGAATTAATTGACTACTATCTTTAATTCCACTTTGACGTTTTAACATGCTTTCCGTCAAGTCACCGAGAATTGACACAGCAACCGTTGCAACAGATAAAAGGATGAAATGCAATATCGACACCCCCGCCAATAAACTATCTTGAGTAAACTGCATGAAAATCGCAGCGACAATCCCCGCGGTGATAAGCCCCCCCACGACGCCTTCCCAGCTTTTTCCTGGTGAAACTTTTGGTGCTAATTTATGTTTACCAAATTGACGCCCCGCAAAATACGCGCCTGAGTCAGCACTCCAGACCAAAATAAAAACATATAATAAGAGCACAATACCGTGGTATGAATCACTGATATAATGATCTAAACGTAAGCGAAGTACCCCTGCGAAAAAGGGGATGAGAGTGAAAAAAGCAAACAGGAATTGGAGCAGTTTACTTTTTCCCCACAATTGAGAAGAACGAGGATAAGTCACGACCAAAATGAAGGCGATGCCCCACCAAATCACGGAAGAAAATAAAATCAGAGACAAAAGATCTTCAAAAACCCGTCCTGCATTGAGGTAATCACTTTCGCCATAAACCCATAAAAACAAGAAAGCCGTCAACAGTCCCGTGATACCTAAACGCCAAAAGGCAACTTTAAAATGGACAAATTGAGTCCACTCCCAAACCCCTAGAATCACGACCGCACCAACTGCAAGTGCGAAATAAAATGGCGAAAACAAAAATAACGCAGCGAATACGATTGCAATCAAAATTATTGCTGATAAAACACGTTCTTTAAGCAAAATTTAATCCTCTTATTATTCTGAGCCACCAAAGCGACGGTGGCGTTGTTGATAGGCGATAATGGCTTGATGAAATTCATTTTCACTAAAATCAGGCCAAAGCACATCAGAAAAATACAATTCTGCGTACGCAATCTGCCACAACAAAAAGTTACTGATTCGCTGCTCACCACTGGTTCGAATTAATAAATCTACCTGTGGTTGCGTTTTGGTAACGAGATTATGTTGTAATAACTCTGCTGTAATATCAGACACAGCAAGTTGATTATCTTTTACTTGCTGGGCTAAATGTTGTGTGGCTTGTACTATATCCCAACAGCCACCATAATTTGCGGCAATGTTTAAGATCAATGCCGTGTTCTTTTCTGTTAACTGTTCAGCTTTTTTGATCTTATTTTGCAAACTCGGGCTAAATCCGTTAATGTCCCCTAAGATATTCAGTTTAATATTATTACTGTGTAATTTTTTCACTTCAATATCTAAAGCTTGCATAAATAACGTCATCAATGCGCTGACTTCTTGTTCTGGTCGCGTCCAATTTTCCCGACTAAACGCATACAACGTGAGAACTTTTATTCCAACTTTTCTCGCATAAGACACTGCCTCGCGTACTGCCTTAATACCATGTTTATGACCAAAAATACGCATCTTACCTTGTTGCTTTGCCCAACGCCCGTTTCCATCCATAATAATGGCAACATGCTGTGGAATATTATTTGGATCAAGTTCTACCATATTCTCTCAAATTCTAACCGCACTTTTCTCGCCACTATACCACAAGGTACAATGATGTTAAAAATTTAAAATGATGGTTTTTGCTAATTCTCGTGCATTTTGATCGACGTCTAGCACCTCCTCAATAGAGGTGATTTTCTGAGCTTGTATCTTCTCGACAACAGATTGGTTGACTTGAGCAATTTGCGTAAACTTGATTTGATGATTTAAAAAATATTCCACTGCAATTTCATTCGCTGCATTCATCGCTGTCGTGGCATATTGTCCTGCTGCAAATGCCTCAATTGCTAATTTCAGACAAGGGTAGCGTCGATAATCGGGGTGCATAAACGTTAAGCCATTTAATTGATAAAAATCTAACGGTGCAACACCTGCAAACGTGCGGTTTGGATACGCCATAGTCTCCGCAATTGGTGTACGCATATCAGGATTACCCATTTGTGCAATCACAGAGCCATCAATATAGCGCACCATCGAGTGAATAATCGATTGTGGATGAATAATGACCTCCATTTCCTCTTCACTTGCATTGAATAACCAACGCGCTTCAATATATTCCAGCCCTTTATTCATCATCGTGGCAGAATCGACTGAAATCTTTTTGCCCATTGACCAATTTGGGTGAGCAACCGCTTGCTCTGGTGTGATATGGTCAAATTGATCCAGTTCGGTATAACGAAACGGACCGCCCGAACCAGTTAAGACAATTTTGCTGATCCCTAATTCAGAAAGTGGACAAAAACCAATTTGTCGCTGGGCATCAGGTGGTAAGGATTGGAAAATCGCATTATGTTCGCTATCGACTGGCAATAATTGCGCACCATATTCACGCACTGCATCAATAAATAGCTGACCACAAGTCACTAACGCTTCTTTATTCGCCAGTAAAACGCGTTTACCCGCTTTCACGGCTGATAAGGTCGGTAGCAATCCCGCTGCCCCAACAATCGCCGCCATGACCATATCGGCTTGTGGGTGTGCCGCTAATTCACAAATCGCTTGCTGCCTCGCTAACACCTGAGTTGTGCATTGGTGTGCTTTGAGCTTTTCCGCTAATATTTTTGCTGCAGAAACATCATCTAATGCGGCAAAGTTCGGTCGAAATTTCAAACATTGTTCAAACATCAATTCCACATTACGTCCGCCCACTAAAGCAAACGCATAATATTTATCAGGATTATGTTCAATTACGGATAAGGTACTTGTCCCAATCGATCCTGTTGATCCTAGAATCACTAAATTTTGTTTATTTTGCATATTTCGACCGCACTTTATCGAGAAAAGTCATTTACTGTTTACATACTAAAAGACGCAGTAAGTTACTGCGTCTTTCATTTTGATCTCAAACTAAAATTAGAAATCCATCAATTCTTTTTCTTTGTCCGCTAACACTTCATCCACTTTTTTCACAAAAAGATCGGTGATTTTTTGGATTTCGTCTTGTGCTTTACGTTCTTCGTCTTCACTGATTTCTTTATCTTTCAATAATGCTTTGATTTGGTCATTTGCATCACGACGAACGTTACGTACTGCGATTTTACCTTGTTCTGCTTCGCCTTTTACGATTTTAATTAAATCACGACGACGCTCTTCTGTTAATGGCGGAAGAGGCACACGAATTGTAGTACCTGCTGATGATGGGTTTAACCCTAAGTCAGAGGTTAAAATCGCTTTTTCTACTGCATTGATTAAACTACGGTCAAATACAGTCACAGCTAATGTACGTGCATCTTCTGCAACCACATTAGCTAATTGGCGTAATGGGGTTGGTGAACCATAATATTCTACTTGAATACCATCAAGTAAACTTGGTTGAGCACGCCCCGTACGCACTTTAGAAATATGATTTTTAAAGGTTTCTAAGCTTTTTTCCATACGCGCTTGCGTATCTTTTTTAATTTCATTAATCACAAGAAGTCCTTATTTATTCAGTCAAACCAGTTAACAAACTGGCACTAAGTTTAATCTAATTTTGTATAAAAATCACGACAACTTTTATTCGCAGATCAGTGTGCCTTCCACTTCACCTAAAATCACACGACGTAATGCACCTGGTTTGCCCATATTAAATACACGAATTGGCATATTGTGGTCACGTGCTAGCGTAAACGCTGCTAAGTCCATCACTTGTAATTCTCTGTCAATCACATCAGCGTAAGTTAAATGATTATATAATTTTGCCTCTGGATTTTTGGCAGGATCACAGTCATATACACCATCTACTTTTGTGGCTTTTAACACCACGTCAGCTTCAATTTCAATACCGCGCAAACATGCTGCTGAATCCGTGGTAAAAAATGGGCTCCCCGTACCCGCTGAGAAAATCACTACACGTTTTTCGCGCAACATTTTAATAGCTTCTGACCAGTTATAGGTATCGCAAATCCCATTTAATTGGAATGCAGACATCAATTTCGCATTCACATCAGCACGGTGTAAAGCATCACGCATCGCTAAACCATTCATGACCGTTGCCAGCATCCCCATATGGTCACCCACAACTCGGTTCATTCCTGCTTTTGCTAATTTGGCACCACGGAATAAGTTGCCGCCACCCAATACGACGCCGACTTCCACGCCCATTGCAACTAACTCCTTAATTTCTAACGCCATTCTATCTAAAATCGATGGGTCGATACCAAAACCCTCGTCGCCTTGTAACGCTTCACCGCTAAGTTTCAACAAAATTCGTTTATAGATTGGTTGGCTCATCTTTTTTTCCTCGTTTCAACTAATATCGTAAGTTACAAAAATCGATCTATTTTAAAGGATTCTCCCCCCCCTGTGAAGAATTTGGAAGTAGAATTTCATGAATGAGGTAAGCTAGAATAATAAATAACCTATTTGGCAAGGAAAATAATGAATATGTTTCAACATTCAGGCATTGCACCTAAAATCTATTACGTTTTAACCGCTCTTTTGGCAGGGTTGATCATCGGTTTTATCAGCCATTTCCTATTACTCGGCACAGGTTTTTGGACACGTTTTGAGCTTTTACCCGTTTTAGCACTGAGTGCTGTCTTGATTATATTAAGCGCCTCCAAAAAAAGTTTCTATTTTCTGCTTATCCCATTAGTAGTTAGCCATACTTTATATATGCCCGTGGGCTTGAATTTTGGTGCACCAAGTTACCAATATATTGCCTCACTCTTCGCAACAGATCTCCTTGAAACACGTGAGTTTTTGTTACAAATTCCTTTCAGTAGTTACTTAATTGCGTTCAGTATTATTCCACTGTTACTGCTGTATCGTTGGCTCACGCAAAAATATGCTATTCAACTCTATAAAAACAAACTGTTTTTAGTGACGGCTTTTTTACTTCTTGCATTCTATTCGCCTGCGGCAATGTTTTTTAAAGAAATTTATAAATCTGGAGTGGAAGTGCAAGCCGAGTTAGATCGACTCAATAAGTTACGTTTAGAAACACAATGGAAAAATGTGAGCTTACCACGTGCGAAATACGATGATTATGTGTTAGTGATTGGCGAAAGTGCACGTAAAGACTACCACCATGCTTACGGCTATCCAATTGAAAATACACCATTTATGAGTAGCATTAATGGTACTCTGATCGATGGTTTTACTTCTGCAGGTACAAACACAGTCGCTTCATTACGTTTAATGCTGACCCATAACGATAAAAATCAATGGAAACCAAAATATGAATTTAGTTTAGTCGATTTGATTAATGCGGCTGGCATGAAAACCTATTGGTTGTCGAATCAAGGTTTCCTCGGCGAATATGACACGCCCATTGCGGTGCTGGCAAGTAAAAGCCAATCTGTCCAATTCTTAAAGAAAGGGGGTAGCTTTAACTCAACAAATTACAGTGATTTCGATTTATTGCCAAAATTCGATGGCGTGCTACAAGACAATGTACAAGGCTCACGTTTTATCGTGTTGCATCTTTATGGATCACATCCATTGGCCTGCGATCGCCTCACTGACTACCCTCGTATTTTTAAAGAAGGTGAGTTTTCTGCCGAATATGAATACTTAAATTGCTATATTTCTTCGATTAAAAAAACCGATGATTTACTTGCACAGCTGTATAGCAAACTGCAGCAAAATCAGCAAAAAAATCACCGCACTTTTTCAATGATTTACTTCTCTGATCACGGGCTTTGTCATACAAAAGGACAAAAAAATGACGTGTTCTTCAGCCAAAACTGTGTGAGCCAAAGACACAATGATATTCCATTATTCAAAACTTCCTCTGATGATACAGAAAGAAACTATTATAAGGTGTTTAAATCAGGTTTAAATTTCTTAGAAGGCATAGCCAATTGGATTGGGATCCAACATCCCGAATTTGATCCAGAAATGGATTTATTCTCAAACCAAGCCGACAGCAATGACTATGGCTTGAAAAAAGAAATCCAAAAACGCACAACACCACTTGAGCCTGCAATTGATATTCGCAATGGTAAATAAGTGACTGATAAATAATAAGAAATAGAGAAGAAATAAAGACAACAAAAAAGCCAGCAACCGCTGGCTTTTTTTCATTTGCTGTTAGCAATTAGATTTTTTGCATTGCTGCGACTTCTGCTGCGAAGTCAGATTCCACTTTCTCGATACCTTCACCTACTTCGAAACGTACGAAGTTAGTTACGTCAGCACCGCTTTCTTTTAAGAATTCACCTACTGATTTAGATGGATCCATTACGAATGGTTGACCAGTTAATGAAACTTCGCCAGTGAATTTCTTCATACGGCCTTCAACCATTTTCTCTGCGATTTCACGTGGTTTGCCAGATTGCATTGCGATGTCAACTTGGATTTGACGCTCATGTTCCACAACATCAGCAGGTACATCAGATGGGTTAACATAGTCTGGACGGCTTGCTGCAACATGCATTGCAACTTTTTTGAGTAATTCGTCGTCTGCGTTTTTGCCTGCAACTAATACACCAATTTTCGCACCGTGTAAGTATGAACCTAGAACATCACCCTCTAAGAATTGAACGCGACGAATGTTCATATTTTCACCGATTTTAGCGACTAATGCGGCACGTTTTTCTTCAAATTGTGCTTGAAGTGCCTCGATAGTCACACCTTTGTTTGCTAATGCGAAATCTGCCACTTCATTTGCTAATCCTAAGAAACCAGCATCTTTTGCAACGAAGTCAGTTTCACAGTTCATTTCAACTAATACACCGAAGCCAGCGCCAACACGAGCAAGGATTACACCTTCTGCAGCAACACGACCAGCTTTTTTAGCCGCTTTTGCTTGACCTGATTTACGCATGTTGTCGATTGCTAATTCGATATCGCCATTCGCTTCTACTAACGCTTTTTTACATTCCATCATACCTGCGCCAGTACGCTCACGAAGTTCTTTTACTAATGATGCTGTGATTTCAGCCATTTTTTAATCCTCTGTCCGCTCTATTTCATGCGATTTTTTAACCGCACTTTCATATAAAAAAGCAGGGAACTCAATAAAGCCCCCTGCTAACCAATTAATCGTTGTGATTAATAATAAGGGCTTGCGCCTTATCTACCTGAATTACTCAGCTTCTGCAACAAAGCTTTCTTCAGATACAGCGTTTTGGTTACGACCTTCTTTAACTGCCGCTGCTGCTGCTGAAAGATATAATTGGATTGCACGCGCTGCGTCATCGTTACCTGGGATAACGAAATCAACGCCATCTGGATCTGAGTTAGTATCAACGATAGCAAATACTGGAATACCTAGATTGTTTGCTTCTTTAACAGCGATGTGCTCGTGGTCTGCACCAATTACGAATAACGCATCTGGTAAACCGCCCATCTCTTTGATACCACCAAGACTTAATTCAAGTTTCTCCATCTCACGAGTACGCATTAATGCTTCTTTCTTCGTTAATTTGTCGAAAGTACCGTCTTGAGATTGAGTTTCTAAATCTTTTAAACGTCTAATTGATTGACGAACTGTTTTCCAGTTAGTCAACATACCACCTAACCAACGGTGATTTACGTAATATTGTTGACAGTCTAATGCTGCTGCTTTAACTGCTTCTGTTGCTGCACGTTTTGTACCAACGAATAATACTTTACCGTTGTTACCTGCGATACGTGTTAATTCAACTAACGCATCATTGAACATAGGAACAGTTTTTTCTAAGTTAATGATGTGAACACCGTTGCGTGGTCCGAAAATGAATGGTTTCATTTTTGGGTTCCAGTAACGAGTTTGGTGACCGAAGTGAACGCCAGCTTGTAGCATATCGCGCATTGAAACTTGTGCCATAATAATATTTCCTTTTAATTGGGGTTTAGCCTCCACATACCCAGCAAATCGACCGTTTGGCACCCCGACTTACCTTCACGATATGTGTGTGATGTCTAAGTTAATAATAAATGTGTGTGTTATTTTTCCAAAAGTCAAAATAACGGGGTGCTTTATACCATAAAGAGCGGTCAAATTCTAGCAATTTTTTCGCTTATGATGCTTAACTGTGCTATACTCTGTCACACATTACATATCTTTATGCAATAAGGGGATCGTAATGAAAAAAACATTGTTTCTTATCCTTATCCTCGTTTTCGCCGCGGGATTCTACTGGAACCAGTATCACCAAGACACTCAACCTTCTGACTTTGCCCAATCAAATGGACGATTAGAATTTACACGCCTTGATGTTGCCAGTTTATACGCAGGACGCATTCAAGATCTCTTTGTCAAAGAAGGGGAATATGTTGAACAAGACCAACTGCTTGCTCAACTTTCTTCTGACACCCTGCAAGCACAAGTTGAAAGTGCGCTCGCACGTAAACATCAAGCAGAACAAGCCGTCAAACGTACGTTGGCACAAATTAGCGCCCAGGAACAACAGCTCAAGACCGCACAGTTAGATGTAGATAACGCACAGCAACTGCGTACGAATAAACTTATTTCCTCTACCGAGCTCGCCAAGCGTATTGCATTACGGGATGCGGCACAAGCCAGTTTGCATGCACTGGAAATTTCGACTAATGAAGCACAAGCGATGGTACAACAGGCTAATGCTCATTTAAATCAAACCACTGCAATGTTAAATGATCTACAAATTAAAGCGCCCAAAGCAGGACGGATCGAATATAAACTCGTTGAACAAGGCAATGTTATTGCGGCAGGACATAAAATTGTTAGCTTGTTAGACTTATCCGATGCCAGTATGAATTTATTTTTCCCTGCCACTATTGTTAACCAAATTCCGTTACATTCTGATGCACGCATTGCCTTTGATGGACTCGATGCGGTATTTCCAGCCACCGTCACTTACATTGCGGCGGATGCTCAATTTACCCCTAAATTTGTTGAAACCAGTACAGAGCGAGAAAAACTGATGTTTAAAGTGAAGTTGCAAATCCCCACTCACATCGCTCAAAAATATGCTAATTATCTGAAAGGTGGCATGACAGGTAATGGGTTCGTCCGCTTTAACACTACAGACTGGCCAGCCGAGCTACAGGTAAAATTGCCAGAATAACAAGAGGTGGGCAATGGATGCTATTCGTTTAGTCAACGTATCACATTCTTATCAGAAAACGACCGCACTTGATAAGGTTTCATTAACACTTCCCGTAGGAAGTACTGTCGGCTTAATTGGACCAGATGGCGTAGGCAAATCCACGCTGCTTTCACTTATTGCCGGGGTTAAGCGTATTCAAACTGGCAGTATTGAAATATTTGGTTTAAACCAAGCCAACCGCGCTGAACGTGAGGTCTTGCTCAAACGAATTGCGTTTATGCCACAGGGTCTGGGTAAAAATCTTTATCCCACGCTCTCTGTTTACGAAAATATTGCGTTCCACGCTCGGCTCTTTGGGCTCAATGCGGCACAACGCGAAACGCGGCTCCCCCGTCTCTTGCACGCCACTGGACTACATCCTTTTGCACAACGTGCTGCAGGAAAGCTCTCTGGCGGAATGAAGCAAAAATTGAGTCTTTGTTGTGCCCTCGTGCATAATCCTGATTTATTGATCTTAGATGAACCCACGACGGGAGTCGATCCACTTTCACGTCGACAATTTTGGACACTGGTCAATGCATTACGTCAAGAAAACGAAGGCATGACTGTCTTAGTTGCCACGGCTTATATTGAAGAATCAGAACAATTTGAGCATTTAATTGCGATGGATGATGGCAAAATTCTTATCAATGCGCCCACTCAACAAGTACTCAATGAAACACAATCCGCAAGTTTGGAAGAGGCATACATTAAATTATTACCCGAATCCAAACAAACATATTGGGATAGCAATCAAATTCCTCCTTTTACGACTGACCCCACTCAACCTTTTGCGATTGAAGCTGAAGGATTAACCAAAAAGTTTGGTGAATTTACTGCAGTAGATCACGTGAGTTTCCAAATTCCACAAGGCGAAATTTTTGGTTTTTTAGGATCAAATGGCTGTGGCAAAAGTACTACCATGAAAATGTTAACTGGGCTACTGGATGCTACGGCAGGATCCGCTACACTGCTGGGAGAACCCGTTGATTCAGATAATATGGAAACCCGTAAACAAGTCGGGTATATGTCACAATCCTTTTCGTTGTATGAAGAATTAACACTCCGTCAGAACCTGATTTTACATGCTAAATTATATGCGTTAGAGGGAGAAAAAGGGATAAAAGCAGTCAATCAAGCCCTACACCAATTTCAACTGATGGACATCGCTGACCGTTTACCTCACGAACTCTCATTGGGGATCCGTCAACGTTTACAGCTTGCCGCAGCCTGTTTACATCATCCTAAAATTCTCATTCTTGATGAGCCCACTTCAGGCGTAGACCCCGCTGCACGTGATATGTTCTGGCAATATCTGATTCAACTCGCTCGAGAAGAGAAAATCACTATTTTCATTTCGACTCACTTTATGAATGAAGCACAGCGTTGTGACCGAATCTCATTAATGCACCGCGGTAAAGTATTGGCAGTCGGTACCCCTGAAGCGTTACAAAAACAACGCCATGCCGACACATTAGAGCAAGCCTTCATTGCCTTTTTAGAAGAACAACCTGATCAACAAAATGACGCCACACCAAATACCCTGCCGTCCCCTTCCATAATGCCAGATGCGTCAGATCCGTTAAGTACTTCATCTCCTTTTTCTCTAGCGACTTGGTTGAATGGCATTTGGACTTTTGCCTTACGTGAAGGAAAAGAAATCTTACGTGATCGTATCCGTTTAATCTTTGCTATCGTGGGTCCCGTTCTTCTTCTTTTTACAGGAAGTTGGGGAATTTCGTTTGATACTAATGCATTAAGCTTCAGTGTTCTCGATCAGGATCAAAGCTATGAAAGCAGGCAGCTTATTGAACAATTTAGTAGCTCTGCATATTTCAAACCACTTGAGCCACTGAAAGAGCGGTCGACTTTACCCGACTTTTTAAAGACAGGGAAAGCAAGACTGATCATTGAAATTCCCCATCATTTTGGTCGAGACCTTTTACAGTTACGGCAACCTGAAGTGGCATTTTATATAGATGGTTCTATGCCGTTTACGGGTGAAAATATCGTTGCCTATATCCAGCGGATTTTGACGCAATATCAACAACAGGTCTATCAACAACATGGCATATCATTAGTTCACCCTATTAACCTAGAAGTCCGCTTTATGTACAATCAAACATTCCGTAGCGTGAACGCCATTTCACCTGGCTTAATTATGGTCACCTTAATGTTAATTCCAGCCATGATGACCGCACTCGCGGTAGTACGAGAAAAAGAAATAGGTTCCATAACTAACCTCGCCAGCTCTCCTGCGAGTGTTTTACAGTATGTGCTCGGTAAACAACTGCCTTATGTCTGCTTAGCGATGATCAATTATTTCATGTTAGTGGCATTAGTCATCTGGGTAATTGGGGTCAAAATCACAGGCTCCTTTTGGGCCATGACACTCGGTGCCTTATGCCTGATTTTATCTGCTACTGCATTTGGTTTACTGATTTCTGCCTTCGTCAGATCGCAAGTGGCCGCGATTTTTGCGACCGCTATTATTAGTATTATTCCAACGATCAATTTTTCTGGCTTACTCTATCCTCGATCAACGATCACGGGAATAGGGTATTGGATGGGATTAAGTTTTCCAACGAGCTGGTACCATTTAATCAGCTTAGGGGCATTTACCAAAGGGCTTGGATTTGATGCATTCTTACCTCTCTATGCCGTATTGCTGTGCTTTTTCGCAATTTATCTTAGCCTGACTTGTATCCTTCTAAAAAAACAGGAGAAATAACATGAAGCAATGGTTGAAAAATGTTTATTTCTTGTGCGGTAAAGAAATCCGCAGTTTCTTCAGTGACGTAACGCTTCTGGTGCTGGTCATCATTATGTTTACTGTCACCATTTACTCCATTGCCAAAGGAATTACAACAGAGGTAAAAAATGCCTCAGTTGCGATTGTCAATCAAGATCGCAGTGCGCTGTCTTTTCGTTTCCAAGATGCCATGCTTCCTCCTCAGTTCAACACAGTCGTCGAAATAGAAGCAACACACATTGATCAAGCAATGGATAGTGGTGACTATATTTTTGTATTAACTATCCCGCCTCATTTCACCGCTGATTTACTTGCAAATAAACAGCCAGAATTACAATTATTGGTGGATGCAACCGCGATGTCACAAGCGGCTGTCGGGGCAAGTTATTTACAACATATTATTAGCCAGCAAATTAGCGAATATTTAAATCAAAACAGCGCAGACTATCAGTTAATCACACCGAAAATGAATGTGTTATTTAATCCGAACCTCAAAACAGAGTGGTATATGCCCGTCACTCAAATCACGGGCAATTCCACTCTTCTCACTTTAATTCTCGTTGGTGCTGCAGTCATCCGAGAACGAGAACATGGCACGATTGAACATTTATTAGTCATGCCTGTCAGTGCCAGTGAAATTGTTATCTCTAAAATTCTCGCGAATGGGCTGATTATTCTAATCGCCGCATTTCTGTCTTTATATTTTGTCGTCCACCTCTTTATCGGTGTACCAATACATGGTTCCATCAGTTTGTTCATCCTCACTGAAGCAATTTTTCTGTCTTCAATGGCGGGGTTAGGTATTTATTTGGCAACACACGCACCTACCATGCCACAATTCAGTCTCTTGTGTTTACCGGTCTACATCGTGTTGTACTTACTTTCTGGCAGCTTATCTCCCCTTGAAAATATGCCACTTCCAGTACAACACATCATGCAGTTTTCTCCCTTAACGCAATTTATTGCAATTGGTCAAGATGTATTATTCCGTGGTGCTGGGTTAACGGTGATTTGGCCTCGCGTTTTAATTATCTCTGTGATGGGAGCACTGTTTATTATTATTGCGATTTTACGCTTTAGAAGTATGCTGGCTCGTCAAAGCTAAGGAAAGAATTATGCAAAAAACTTGTCTTATTCTCATATTGACCGCACTTTTAGCAAGTTGCCAACCGACACACATCGATTTGCAATCACGGGTTGAGTTACCAACAGCTTATACGCACGCGAAGATCAAAACGGATCACCCTGCAATTCAAGCATGGTGGGATAGTTGGCAAGACCCACAACTTTCTAAGTTAATCCAACAAGGGTTAGCGAAAAATTACGATATTACCATTGCCAAAAGCAAGCTCAGTGAAGCGCGTGCTATCGCGAAACTTGCACACGCCTCGCTCTTTCCGATCGTAAGTGGCGTCGGTAATACAGGGAAAGCCCATCTTGATGTAGAACAACTGAATGTCACCCCTCAAGCAATGGTGGCAGGTCTAAACGTCTCATGGGAACCTGATATTTTTGGACAAAAACAAAGTGATTCAGATGCAGCCCAAGCAGCTACTCTTATCTTACAAGAACAGATTTATGGGGCACAATTGCTGGTTTCAAGTGAAATTGCACACTATTACTTGAACGCGCTATACACACAAAAACAGCAAGCTTTATTACGTAAAACACAAACCACGTTAGAACACTTAAAACGCTATGTAAAAGGGCGATTTCAAGCGGGACACACGACTTACTACGAGGTGACAGAAGTCGCCAGTCAATTACAAATGCTTCAAGCAAAAGCGAGCACATTACAAGCGCAATTTGATACTTATCAACGCGCAATTGCTGTCTTGATTAACCAACCCGTACAAACGTTTAAACTCAATATGGCTCACATGTCACAGGTAGATGTGTTAACCCATTTACCCGCAGCACCACAAGGCACGCAGCCAAGTGATTTATTGACTCAACGCCCCGATATTCGCGCCAAAGCAGCCTCCGTTCAACTTCGCGCAGCCAAATTAGCCAGCGCAAAGGCAGATTTATTACCTCGTTTCACTCTTCAATTTTTATGGCAAACAGGACGTATTGAATTAGACAGTGACCTACCGACTTTACATGCTTGGCAAAACCTTGTCAGTGCGGGTATTCAATTACCGATTTTTACTGCGGGGCGAATCAACGCGAACATTCAAGCTGCAGATGCTCGCCTGCAACAAGCTTTATTAGAATATGATAAGACGCTGTTAAATGCCTTGAAAGAAGTAGAAAACCGTTATCAATCACAATTCGCACTCACGCATCAACATCAAATATTAAAACAGACACTGGCACTCAAACAGCAGCAAGCGATTGATAGCCAAACTTTATTTCGATATGGCGAATACACGTTTGATCGCGCGCTAAAAACCCGTTTAGAAAGCTTCAAAATTGAAGAAAGTCTACTCGAAAATCAATTGACAAAAGCCAATAATTTAATCCTATTGTATAACGCGCTCGGTTTTGGCTGGCAAACTGAGAAGTAACCTCCTATCAAATAGGCGAGTAAAACAAGAACAAACCCGACCGCACTTTTGCAACTCACAAAAAAGCCTAGCTAAGTGCTAGGCTTTTTCACAATTACAATCATTACTCTTCTGCTTGCTTAAAGAACTGCTCATTCACTTCAATTTTGGCTTTCGCACGTAATGCTTGCACCAGTTTATTTTGCAGCTCAACT
This sequence comes from Pasteurella multocida subsp. multocida OH4807, assembly GCA_000973525.1. NCBI lineage: Bacteria > Pseudomonadati > Pseudomonadota > Gammaproteobacteria > Pasteurellales > Pasteurellaceae > Pasteurella > Pasteurella multocida. Next base: position 834,338 of record CP004391.1, read on the forward strand.
TGGCGTGCTTGTGCAATTTGTTGGGTAAACAATTCACTTTCTGCAGCACTTAATACACCATGCTCAATTGCACGCAACTCAACCACTACGATTTGTCCATTACTTGATTTTGCTGCCATATAACTTGGTTTATCACCATTTAATTGCATAGCAAAAATCACATTATTAAGAACAGCATCACGATTTTCGGCAAATACCCATTTTTCTTCATCTGCAAAACGCACTCCCGTTGGCAAACTGGCTTTGGCATCTTGGGTTAATGCTTGTGCTGTTTTCGTTGCTTCAGCAAACACAATTTCCTCTGCTTTTTGGCGCGTTAAATAAGCCACGATATCCGCTTTCGCTTCTTCTAAGGTTTTTGTGCCTGCGGCTTTGTGTTCAATCACGCGTACGACAACAGCATGCTGCTCACCTACACTCATTGGTTCCGAATTTAGGCCACCTTGTGAAATATCAGAATGGAAAACGGCAGAAACTACATTGGGATAATTTAACTCAGCGGGGACATCATTTGCTGAAAAATAATCGGTTTCTTGAATTTTCAACCCAGCCACTTCAGCCGCTTTGTCTAAACTTTCTGGATGCTCAAATGCTTTTTCAGCAATTTGTTTTTCCACGGAGAAATATTGATTATTCACTAAATTTTGACGAATCTGATCCGCAATTTGTGTTTTCACAACATCTAATGGTAAAGCTGAGGCGTCTTTACGTTCTGTCACTAAAATAATATGATAGTGATTATCGACTTTGACAGGCTGACTATATTGTCCGACGGCAAGGGCATTAGCGGCTTCTTCAAAAGCTTTCGGGAATGTCCCGGCACTTGTCCAACTTAAATCTCCACCATTTTGGGCAGAAATTTTATCTAAAGAACGTGCACTCGCAATACCTGCGAAATTCGCACCATCTTGCAATTCCTTATAAATCGCTCGCGCTTCTTCTTCAGTTGCCACTTGAATGTGCGATAAACGTTGTTGACCTTGTGATACATACAGTGCTTTATTATCTTGATAATACTGCGCAATTTCGACATCAGAAACTTGAATATTTTTCTCAACATCTGCGCGCGTTAAACTGATATATTGCACTTTTGCTAACTCAGGTACTAAAAACGCGCTTTTATTGGTTTCATAATATGCTTTGATTTCTTCTTCAGACACCTGCTGTTTCGCCATCACATCATCTATTTCAAAAGGTGCTAAACGAATCTTACGAGCTTGGAAAAATAAATCGGTTAATTGCGCTTGCTGTGCTGGCACAATAAACTCACTTTCTGCTAAACCTGTTTGTAACTGCTCTAAACGTAAGGCTTCACGAACAATATTGGCATACGCATCGGGCGTTAAGCCATTTAATTGCAACATACGTTGATATAAACTATTATCAAATTTTCCGTCAGTTTGGAAAATTGAACTGGTTACAATTTGTTGCTTAATACGTTCATCGCTGACGCCGATTTTTAACTCATCAGCATATTGACGTAATAAAGTTTGGTTGATCAAATTATTCAACACACTTTGTCTGAGTCCTGTGATAAATTCAGGCGAACCCGATAAGGCAGCAAATTGTGCACCGAGTTGCTGTCTTAAACGTTCAGATTCAGATTCATATTGTTGATAAAAAGTTTGTTGTGAAACTTCTTCACCATTCACTTTAACGGCTGACGTATCAACACGTGTAAAAACATAGCCTGTAATACCACTTAATACGAAAGCAACGGCAATTAAACCTAACAGGAATTTTGATACCCAGCTGCTTGTCATACTGTGAAGCTTTTCAATTAACATTGTTGTTATCCTATAAATATTTTAATCAACATAAATGCGTACGATTATAATAGAAAGTCCCTCTATTCGCACGAGCAAAATAAAAATAAGCCAAATCATAACAATTTGGCTTTATTTATCAAAGTATTAATTAATTGACTGCACTTTTACGTGTACTGACACGGCTTTTACGTACAGTTTTGGCGTGAGTGATCGGGGAAAGCTTAACAAACTCCACTCCTGTTGGCGGATTCTCCAATGCAATCGTCAATACTTCATCAATGGTTTCAACGGCATGAATGATCAAGTTATCCTTTGCATTATCTGGAATTTCCTCAAGATCTTTCACATTCTCTTTTGGAATAATCACCGTTTTGATTCCACCACGATGTGCGGCTAAAAGTTTCTCTTTCAAGCCACCAATTGGCAACACTTTACCACGTAAGGTAATCTCACCCGTCATGGCAACATCCGCTTTCACTGGGTTGCCCGTTAAACATGATACTAACGCAGTACACATTGCGATACCCGCACTCGGACCATCTTTTGGCGTTGCCCCTTCAGGCACGTGAATGTGAATATCACGTTTTTCGTGGAAATCAGAAGCAATACCTAATTTTTCCGCTCTCGCACGCACCACTGTCATTGCCGCTTGGATCGATTCCTTCATCACATCACCCAATGAACCAGTATAAGTGAGTTTGCCTTTGCCTAATACAGACGCTGTTTCAATAGTGAGTAAATCGCCACCCACTTCTGTCCACGCAAGCCCCGTTACTTCACCTACGCGGTTTTGGGTATCTGCACGACCGAACTCAAAGCGTTTCACGCCTAAAAATTCTTGTAAATTCGCCGCATTGACTTTGATTGATTTTAATTTCTTATCAAGTAATAAGTTTTTCACGGCTTTACGGCAAATTTTTGAAATTTCACGCTCAAGGCTACGTACACCCGCTTCACGTGTGTAATAACGGATAATGTCTAAAATCGCACTTTCTTCGATCTCTAATTCACCTGTTTTTAAGCCGTTGCGTTCCATTTGTTTGGCTAATAAATGGCGAGTCGCAATATTCAGTTTTTCATCTTCGGTATAGCCTGACAGACGAATCACTTCCATACGGTCCAATAACGGTGCTGGAATACGCATTGAGTTTGAGGTTGCCACAAACATGACATCCGATAAATCGTAATCCACTTCTAAATAATGATCGTTAAATGTGGTGTTTTGTTCAGGATCAAGCACTTCTAATAAAGCCGATGCTGGATCACCACGCATATCCGAACTCATTTTGTCGATTTCATCGAGCAAGAATAATGGGTTTTTCACGCCCACTTTTGCCATTTTTTGAATCAATTTACCTGGCAACGCACCAATGTAGGTTTTGCGGTGACCACGAATTTCCGCTTCATCACGCACGCCACCTAGTGCCATACGCACATATTTACGCCCTGTTGCTTGTGCAATAGATTGACCAAGTGAGGTTTTTCCGACCCCTGGCGGTCCGACTAAACATAAAATTGGACCTTTAATTTGATTCAAACGCGTTTGCACGGCTAAATATTCTAAGATGCGTTCTTTCACGCGCTCTAAGCCGTAATGATCCGCATCCAATACTTGCTGTGCTTTCGCCAAATCTTTTTTCACTTTCGTCCGTTTATTCCAAGGCACTTGTACCATCCAATCGATATAACTACGAACGACAGTGGCTTCTGCAGACATCGGTGACATCATTTTCAATTTTTGCAATTCTGCTTCCGCTTTTTCTTTTGCTTCTGCAGGCATCTTCGCCTCTTCAATTTTTTGACGAAGCTGTTCTATTTCATCAACGCTATCTGTCTCACCCAGTTCTTTTTGAATCGCTTTAATTTGCTCATTCAAATAATAGTCGCGCTGAGTTTTCTCCATTTGTTCTTTTACACGACCACGGATACGTTTCTCGACTTGTAATAAATCCGTTTCAGATTCCATTAAGCCAAGCAGATACTCAAAACGCGCAACTACATTTGGAATTTCCAATACTTTTTGTTTGTGTTTCACTGCAACAGGCATATGCGCGGCTAAGGTGTCACTTAGACGATCAAATTCCTCAATGCGTTCTAAGGCAGAATGCACATCGGGTTGTACTTTTTTATTCAACTTTGCATATTTTTCAAATTCAGCCAATGTTGCTTGCTTCACTACAGCTAATTCTTTGTCATCCCCAAATTCTGTTTCAATGGGTGTCACGTCAGCAACAAAAAACTCGCCATTATCTTCTAAATGATTAATCGTCGCGCGTTGTTGACCTTCCACTAATACTTTAACTGTACCATCTGGTAATTTGAGCAATTGAATGATATTCGCGACAGTGCCAACGCCGTACACGTCATCAACTGTCGGTTCTTCTAAATCGGCTTGCTTTTGCGAAACTAACAATAATTGTTTTCCCGTCTCCATCGCTTCATCAAGGCTACGAATGGATTTTGATCGACCAACAAATAATGGCATCACCATATAAGGAAAGACGACCACATCACGCAATGGTAACACTGGAATGGTTTGTTTCTGTTTTTTTGCGCTCATTCCGAACTCTCTTAGTTAAATTAGGATAGTTTGCCTAATATGAGGGTAATTTTTAATAAATCAAGCTTAAAAACAAAAGTGCGGTAAAATTCACCGCACTTGCATTCTTTTATTGATTACTTTTGATATTCTAATGTTGGCGGTTGTTTCTCGGTTATCGCCCTTTCTTCTACAATCACTTTACGCAGATTTTCTAAAGAAGGAAGATCATACATTGTATCCAGCAAGGTTGCTTCAACAATTGAGCGTAATCCCCTTGCGCCTGTTTTACGTTCTAGTGCTTTTTTCGCCATCGCCGTTAATGCTTCAGGCGTAAACTCAAGCTCAACATCTTCTAAACCAAATAAAGCCTGATATTGTTTAATTAACGCATTTTTAGGTTCAGTCAGAATTTTCACTAACGCGGCTTCATCTAATTCTGCAAGGGGTGCAACAACGGGTAAACGCCCGATAAACTCGGGGATTAAACCAAATTTCATTAAGTCATCTGGCTCAACTTGCTCGAATAATTGGCTTAAAGTTGCTTTGTCTTGTTTACTCTTTACTTCTGCACTGAAACCAATGCCTGAACCGACGTGAACACGTTTTTCAATCACTTTATCTAAGCCTGCAAACGCACCACCACAAATAAAGAGGATTTTTGACGTATCCACACGTAACATTTCTTGTTGTGGATGCTTGCGCCCCCCTTGTGGAGGAATTGATGCCACAGTGCCTTCAATTAATTTTAATAACGCTTGTTGCACCCCTTCACCAGATACATCACGTGTAATAGAAGGATTTTCAGATTTACGTGTAATCTTATCAATTTCATCAATATAAATGATACCTTGTTCTGCACGAGCCACATCATAATCGCAATTCTGAACCAATTTTTGCAACACATTTTCGACATCTTCCCCAACATAACCTGCTTCAGTTAATGTTGTGGCATCTGCCATCGCAAAAGGGACGTTCAGCATACGCGCCATAGTTTCTGCCAGTAAGGTTTTACCACTTCCAGTCGGACCAATTAATAAGATATTACTTTTTCCTAATTCTACATCCGTAATCTGCTTATCTGAACGCAAGCGCTTATAATGGTTATACACCGCAACAGATAACACTTTCTTAGCATAATCTTGCCCAATAACATAATCGTCTAGATGTGCACGAATTTCATGCGGGGTGGGCAATTTTTGCTCCTCTTGTGGCTCAACTTCTGTCGTTTCTGACTCATCATCAGATAACAGCATGTGATGACACATTTCGATACACTCATTACAAATGTAACCACCAGATGTCCCAGCAATAATTTTACTTACCTTGCTTTGTTCTTTACCACAAAAAGAGCAATGTAATTCTGTATCTTTTTCCATTTTATATTCCAAATTCTTTATCGTTTTTCTAACACTTGGTCCACCAGACCGTATGCTCTTGCTTCTTCTGCTGACATGAAGTTATCACGATCCGTATCACGCTCAATACGCTCAATCGTTTGACCAGTATGAAATGCTAAACGTTCATTTAAAGTTTGTTTGATTTTTAAAATCTCTTGTGCATGAATTTGAATATCAGACGCTTGACCACGGAAACCACCTAACGGTTGGTGAATCATCACACGTGCATTTGGTAATGCAATACGTTTTCCCGCTGTGCCGCCCGCTAATAAAAATGCACCCATTGAGCAAGCTTGACCTGCGCAAAGCGTGCGAATATCTGGCTTAACAAACTGCATCGTATCATAAATCGCCATCCCCGCGGTGACAGAACCACCTGGAGAATTAATATAAATATTAATGTCTTTTTCTGGATCTTCTGATTCTAAAAATAACAACTGAGCCACGATCAAATTCGCCATACGGTCTTCTACTTCGCCACTCAAGAAAATCACGCGCTCTTTTAATAAACGTGAATAAATATCATAAGAACGCTCACCTCTTGAGGTTTGCTCAACAACCATAGGAATTACACTCATATCTACCTCTGTCAATCCAATTTAATAAAATGAAAGCATTCGGTTATTCTACCTGAAAATTCACATTTTTCTAACTTGAATATTCCTTACAACAATAAAAAAGTGCGGTCAAAATGCTTAACATTCTGACCGCACTGAAAGTAAACCAATGCGTTAAAACAATAATAAATTACGCTTGTGGATTCATGATTTCATCAAAAGACGCCGCTTTTTCTGTCACTTGCGCTTTCGCAAGAATCGCATCAACAGCTTGTTCTTCCAACACAACATTACGAATATTATTCATCAACTCTTTGTTTTTGCTGTAATATTCAATCACTTCTGCTGGTTGTTCATAAGCCGATGCAATTTCTTCGATCATGGTTTTCGCACGTGCATCATCTGCTTTTAGTTCATTAGATGCAATGACTTCTGCTAATAATAAACCAACTTGAACACGGCGTTTTGCTTGTTCTTCAAATAACTCACGTGGCAATTGTGCTGCTTGCTGAGTGTTACCACCGAAACGTTGAGCCGCTTGACCACGTAATACTTCGATTTCTTGTTCTACTGCTGATGCTGGTACGTCAATTTCATTTTGCGCTAATAAACCGTCAATGACTTGACCTTTTACTTTTGCAGTTAACGCATTTTTCAATTCACGTTGCATGTTTTTACGAATTTCGTTACGTAAATCCTCTACAGTTTTGGTGTTTGGACCAAATTTAGCAACAAACTCATCTGTTAATTCTGGTAACACCATGACTTCAACTTTTTTCAAGCTGATTGCAAATTTCGCCGCTTTGCCTTTTAAGTTTTCAGCGTGATAGTCTTCTGGGAAAGTCACGTTGATATCAAATTGTTCACCTGCTTTGTGACCCACGATACCGTCTTCGAAACCCGGGATCATGCGACCTTGACCCATAAATAATGTGAAGTCTTCTGCTTTACCACCTTCAAATTCTTCACCATCAACAGAACCGACAAAGTCGATCACAACGCGATCTTCTGCTTTTGCCGCTTCGGTGCTTTCAGCCCAAGTCGCTTGTTGTTTACGTAATACCTCGATCATTTTTTCGATGTCAGCATCTGTGATTTCAACAACAGGTTTCTCAACTTTGATTTGATCTAAACCTTTTAACTCCACTTCTGGATAGACTTCAAACGTTGCAGTGAAAACTAAATCTTTACCTGCTTCAAATTGTTCAACTGCGAAAGACGGACGACCTGCAAGATTAACTTTTTGCTCAATCATCACGTTGAAGAAATGGCTTTGTAATAATTCGCCTAATACATCGTGACGAACTGATGGTCCAAAACGTTTTTCAATAATGTGCGGTGGCACTTTACCTTTGCGGAAACCGTCAACGCGTGCTGTTTTTGCAACACGTTTTAATTCTTCACGTACTGCACCTTCAACAGTGTCAGATGGAACGGTGATTTGAACACGACGCTCAAGACCTTGAGTTGTTTCAATAGTAAATGACATTATATTACCTCAAAATGAATTTGCACTCGGCGAACGCACACACCGAACACGTTAGTAAAAATTAAAGTTAAAAATAACCGACGAATTATAACGAGATAAAAGACATCAGTCGAGAAAATGCAAAATAAAAACGCATATTTGTGCATTTTTTAATCTAAAAGAACAAAAAAGGAAAACTCGATTTCTTGAGTTTTCCTTTTTTTCAACGAATACGGTTCAATTACAGCACTTTTGGTAAACGAATTTTCTGTCCTGGGAAAATTTTATCCGCATCTTTGATCACTTCTTTATTCGCCGCGACGATAGCCGTATATTTTGTCCCATTACCATAGGTTTTTTCAGCGATTTTCCAAAGTGTGTCACCTTTTTGAATGACATAGAACTCATCATCACCTGCAAGGCTTTCACCGTTTTTGATCACCACTTTATCTACGTTTACAGAAGTGATGCCTTCAACGTTACCCACCATTAACACCGCTTTTTCTAAGGCACTGGCTGATTCTGCTGTCCCTTCAATAAAAGCAACGCCCTCTTCTACTTTCACGACTACATTTTCAAGACCTGGATTGTCCTCGTGAATGTGTTTGGTTACGGCTTCTGCCGCATCTTCTGCTTTAGAAAAAAGTTTACGACCAATTTCACTGACAAAATCAAATAATCCCATAGTAAGTTCCTTTTGTTATTAAAAAATCTTTTCCACCTTAACCAAATCACCGCGCGAAGTCTATTAATAAGATGAATATTTACACTACTTGAAAATTCTTTCTTAAATTTGACCGCACTTTAAGCAACTTACGTTAGAATGTGTTTTTCAAACAAAGTAATCAAGGGTGTAAAGATGCGTTGGCGTGGTCGTAGAGAAAGTACAAATGTTGAGGATCGTCGTTCAAGTGGCAGTAACGTGAGAGGCGGTAAAAAAACAGGTATTTTAGGGCTGATTATTTTGTTAATTGGAGCTTATTATGGTGTCGATTTATCTGGCTTAGTCGGCACGCCCGATTTTAGTGCCCAGCAATCTCGAACGCTCAATTCACAAGAAGAAAATGAGCTAAATCGTTTATCACGCGTAGTATTAGCGGATACAGAAACCGTGTGGGGAAATTATTTTCTTCGCCAGAATCGGCATTACCAAGCACCTGTTATGGTGTTATACCAAGGTGCCACACATACTGCCTGTGGAACAGGGCAATCTGCAATGGGGCCTTTTTATTGTCCAAATGACAACAAAGTTTATCTTGATTTATCGTTCTACCACGATATGAAAACGCAATTAGGCGCAGGGGGCGAAGCCGCATTTGCTTACGTCATTGCACATGAAGTAGGGCACCATATTCAAAACCAGCTTGGTATCCTTTCTCAAGTCAATCGCTTACGTCAACAAAGCCATCAGACGGAAGCAAATCGTTTATCGGTAAAATTAGAATTACAAGCAGATTGTTTTGCTGGCGTTTGGGCACACCAAGCCTCAAAAACAGGTCTTTTTGAAACAGGTGATATAGAACGTGCCTTTCTTGCAGCAGAAGCTGTCGGCGATGATCGCTTACAAAAGCGTAGCCAAGGCTATGTCGTGCCTGACAGCTTTACTCATGGCACGTCAGCTCAACGTTTACAATGGTTTAAAGTTGGGTTAAATACAGGTGATCCTAACCAGTGCCATACCTTTCAATAAGATCGTCCATTTGCGGCTATTTGCATACAAGAAGATTCGATATTGTGCGCATGAAAAAATGAGGTTCTTTACAAAGAAATATTTTATCTTTAATCCGCCATAAAATAGACGTAAAAAAACATCAATCCACCAGTTAAATTAGAATAAAAAACCAATAATCAAAACAAATTTAATATTTATAACTTTAAAACAGATAAAAACAACACAGATAAAAAGATTAAACACTGAAATTTTATTTGACAGCTTATTTTTTATCAGTAAGATGAAAAACATCTCATTTTAAATAACGATGTCATTTTATGTTTAATATTATTTCTTTATCACTCAACTTACGCCTCTCACACTCGCTGTGCGGTTAAGTTGTGGATAAAAAAGAGTAAAAAATCCAGTTAATTTAACCCGCACTCACTAGGCGGGTTTTTTTATACAAATTTTCTAAAAATACACCGCACTTTAGTCAAAAAATAAAAGCAAGGACAACACTATGGCAAAAAACAACATCATCATTTTTGACACCACATTGCGTGACGGCGAGCAAGCCTTAAAAGCCAGTTTAACAGTAAAAGAAAAATTACAAATTGCATTGGCTTTAGAACGTTTAGGCGTTGATGTAATGGAAGTGGGCTTTCCCGTTTCTTCTGCGGGGGATTTTGAATCCGTGCAAACCATCGCTCGCCACATCAAAAACAGTCGCGTTTGTGCGTTATCTCGTGCAGTGGATAAAGATATTGATGCCGCAGCCGAAGCCTTAAAAGTGGCAGAAGCCTTCCGTATTCATACTTTCATTGCCACTTCAGCCTTACACGTCGAAGCAAAATTACGCCGCACTTTTGATGATGTGGTTGAGATGGCGATCCACGCTGTGAAACGCGCAAGAAATTATACAAATGATGTGGAATTTTCTTGCGAAGATGCGGGGCGCACAGGCATTGATAATATTTGTCGCATTGTGGAAGCAGCAATCAATGCGGGGGCGACGATAATCAATATTCCAGATACCGTAGGTTACACTTTACCAACTCAATTTGGCGACATTATCCACAACGTGATGAACCGGGTGCCAAACATCGACAAAGCGGTGATTTCTGTGCATTGCCACAATGATTTAGGTATGGCGACCGCCAACTCATTAACTGCCGTGCAATATGGAGCAAGACAAATTGAATGTACCATCAACGGTATCGGTGAACGTGCGGGCAATACCGCTTTGGAAGAAGTGGTGATGGCAATCAAAACACGCCAAGATATGTTCAAAGGTTTAGACACTCGCATTAACACACAAGAAATTCATCGCGTCAGCCAAATGGTCAGCCAGTTATGTAATATGCCAATTCAGCCAAACAAAGCCATTGTCGGTTCTAACGCATTCGCCCACTCGTCTGGTATCCACCAAGATGGAATGGTAAAACATAAAAACACCTACGAAATTATGTCACCAGAAACCATTGGTTTGAAAAAAGAAAAATTAAATTTAACCGCACGTTCTGGCAGAGCGGCTGTACGAAATCATATGCAAGAAATGGGCTACCAAGATCACGATTATGATTTAGATAAATTATATGATGCATTCTTGAAATTAGCGGATAAAAAAGGTCAAGTGTTTGATTATGACTTAGAAGCCCTTGCCTTTATTGATATGCAACAAGGCGATGAAGATCGTTTAACTTTAGACGTGATCACTTCACAATGTATCAGCCACTTACCTGCCTCTGCCTTTGTGCAAGTGGAATTAGACGGCAAGAAAGTGAGCCAAGTTTCAAGCGGTGGTAATGGCCCTGTTGATGCGGTTTACAATGCAATTTTAGCCATTACAGGTTTAGACGTGAAAATGTTGAACTATAACTTAACCGCAAAAGGCGAAGGCGCTGAAGCCTTGGGGCAAGTAGATATCGTTGTCGAACACGACGGCAGACGTTTCCACGGCGTAGGTTTAGCCACTGATATCGTGGAATCCTCCGCCAGAGCATTAATCCACGCCATCAATGCGATCTACCGCTCACAAAAAGTCGCAGATTTAAAATTACATAAAATTACAGGTGTATAAAACTTTTCCAAAACGTACCGCACTTTTCAGCTTACAAATAGGCAGTTTATCCCCGTGTAAACTGCCCGAGTGGAAAAGAAATTTTTAGAAAAATAAGGTTGCATAGCGAAGCGAAGACAACTTATTTTGCGTAAAGAAAATTTCTTTGGAATGAGGAAATGCAGTTTAGTCGGGGGGTATTTTTTGCTACTTTTTTGTACAAGCAAAAAAGTAGAAAGAGATGGCGACGCAAAGAAAAGTAACAACACTGAAAAATTAAATTAATTAAAAGATAAAAGGAAAATCCCAAATGCAAACATTCAACATCGCAGTATTAAGCGGCGACGGTATCGGCCCTGAAATTATGGCTGAAGCCATCAAAGTGTTAGATGTCGTCCAACAAAAATACAACTTCAAATTAAACTACCGCACTTTTGATGTGGGTGGTATCGCCATTGACAACCACGGCACGCCACTCCCTGCGGACACTTTAAAAGGCTGTGAAGAAAGTGATGCGATTTTATTTGGCTCGGTGGGTGGTCCAAAATGGGAAAACTTGCCTCCCGCACAACAACCTGAACGTGGCGCATTATTACCGTTACGCAAACACTTTGCTTTATTCTGCAATTTACGCCCCGCAACCCTTTACAAAGGTTTGGAAAAATTCTGTCCATTACGTGCTGATATTTCAGCAAAAGGCTTTGATATGGTAACAGTGCGTGAATTAACAGGCGGGATTTACTTTGGACAACCGAAAGGACGTGAGGGCGAAGGTGCCAATGAAAAAGCCTTTGATACAGAAGTGTATCACCGCTATGAAATTGAACGCATCGCACGTGTTGCGTTTGAAACTGCAATGAAACGCACTAAACACGTTACTTCCGTCGATAAAGCCAATGTATTAATCAGCTCGGTGTTATGGCGTGAAGTGGTATGCGACGTGGCAAAAGATTATCCAGAAGTAACGTTGGATCATATCTACATCGACAACGCCACAATGCAATTAATCAAACAACCTGAATTTTTCGATGTGTTACTTTGTTCTAATATCTTTGGTGACATCATTTCCGATGAATGTGCAATGATCACGGGTTCAATGGGAATGTTACCTTCCGCCAGTTTAAACGAACAAGGTTTCGGCTTATACGAACCTGCAGGCGGTTCAGCACCTGACATCGCAGGCAAAGGCATCGCCAACCCAATCGCCCAAATTTTATCGGCAGCGATGATGCTACGCCACAGCTTTAACTTAAACGAAGCGGCGACTGCAATTGAAAATGCAGTAAAAGAAGTGTTAGCTAACGGACACCGCACCGCAGACTTAGCCGACGAAAGCCAACCTATTTCAACCAAAGAAATGGGCGACTTAATCGCACAAGCGGTGAAATAAAACTTTTAGAAAAACCACCGCACTTTTTAATAAAGAATAGAAATTTTATTCCCCGTGTAAACTGCCCGAGAGCAGTGGGGATTTTTAGGAAAATAAGGTTGCGTAGCAAAGCGAAGACAACTTATTTTACGTAAAGAAAATCCACACGGAAAGAGGACAAGCAGTTTAGTCGGGGTGTGTTTTTTGCTCCTTTTTTGCACAACCAAAAAAGGAGAAAGAATCCCAGAGAAATTGATAAAAAATAAAATGATTAAAATCTAAATTAATTAGGAAAACACAATGTCCAAAACCCTATACGAAAAACTCTTTGACGCCCACGTCGTCCACGAAGCCGAAGGCGAAACACCTTTAATTTATATTAACCGCCATTTAGTACACGAAGTGACTTCCCCGCAAGCTTTTGACGGCTTACGTGCAATGGGGCGTACTGTTCGCCAGCCAAGCAAAACGGTGGCGACAATGGATCACAACGTACCAACTGACAGCCGTGACTTAGGTGGTTCAGGTGAAATGGGACGCGTACAAATGGTAGAACTTGCCAAAAATACTGATCAATTTGGTATCACACTTTACGACATCAACCATATTAACCAAGGGATTGTGCACGTAATGGGGCCTGAGCAGGGCTTAACCTTACCGGGAATGACCATCGTGTGTGGCGACTCGCACACTGCAACCCACGGGGCATTTGGTGCCTTAGCTTTCGGGATTGGCACATCAGAAGTTGAACACGTGCTTGCCACACAAACCATCAAACAGGCACGTGCGAAAAAAATGAAGATTGAAGTGCGTGGCAAAGTACGTGAAGGCATTACAGCAAAAGATATTGTATTGGCGATCATTGGCAAAACCACAATGGGCGGCGGTACAGGACACGTTGTGGAATTTTGTGGTGAAGCGATCCGTGATCTTTCAATGGAAGGTCGTATGACCGTGTGTAATATGGCGATCGAGTTAGGTGCAAAATCGGGTATTATCGCCCCAGATGACACCACATTTGCCTACTTAAAAGACAAACCTTATGCGCCAAAAGGCAAAGATTGGGAAGATGCAGTCACGTATTGGAAAACCTTGCATACGGATGAAGGGGCTGAATTTGATACCGTAGTGACATTAGAAGCCCGTGAAATTCAACCGCAAGTGACTTGGGGAACCAACCCAGGGCAGGTGATTGGTATCGACCAAGCGATCCCAAACCCTGCCGAGATGAGCGATCCTATTGAACGCCAATCTGCAGAAAAAGCCTTAGCTTATATGGACTTACCACACAGCATTAAGTTAACTGATGTGAGCATTGATAAAGTCTTTATCGGCTCTTGCACCAATTCACGCATTGAAGATTTACGTGCGGCTGCTGCAGTGGCGAAAGGTCGTAAAGTGGCAGAAGGTGTACAAGCGTTAGTGGTGCCTGGTTCCGGTTTAGTGCGTGAACAAGCAGAGAAAGAAGGCTTAGATAAAATCTTTATCGAAGCTGGATTTGAATGGCGTTTACCAGGTTGCTCAATGTGTTTAGCGATGAACAACGACCGTTTAGAACCAGGTGAGCGTTGTGCTTCGACCAGTAACCGCAACTTTGAAGGTCGCCAAGGGCGTGGTGGACGCACCCACTTAGTCAGCCCAGCAATGGCAGCCGCTGCTGCGGTTTTCGGCAAGTTTGTAGATATTCGGAATGTTAAATTGAATTAATTTCCCTAGCCATCTTTACCTAAGAGAAGGGAAACTTTTTAAAATCAACTGCACTTTTTCACAGATACCAATGATATCCCCGTGTAAACTGCCCGATAGCAGTGAGGATTTTTAGGAAAATAAGGTTGCGTAGCAAAACGAAAACAACTTATTTTGCGTAAAGAAAATCCACACGGAAAGAGGACAAGCAGTTTAGTCGGGGTGTGTTTTTTGCTCCTTTTTTGCACAAAAAAAGGAGAGAAAAATACCAAGAAAAGTGATGACAAATGGTAGCGGTAACAAAAAATTAATTAAGAGAGAAAACCTATGCCTAACGAATTTAAACAACACACCGGCATCGCCGTTCCACTTGATGCGTCAAACGTGGATACGGATGCCATTATTCCAAAGCAATTTTTACAAAAAGTCACACGTGTCGGCTTTGGCGCTCATTTATTTCACGAGTGGCGTTTTTTAGATGATGACGGGAAACAACCTAATCCTGATTTCGTGCTGAACTACCCTCGCTACCAAGGCGCAAGCATTTTATTAGCACGTGAAAATTTTGGGTGTGGCTCTTCTCGTGAACACGCACCTTGGGCATTAGATGATTATGGTATCCGTGTAATTATTGCGCCAAGCTTTGCGGATATTTTTTATGGCAATAGCTTGAATAACCAAATGCTACCGATTCGTTTAACTGAACAAGAAGTCGATGAATTATTCAAATATGTAGTGGCAAATGAAGGGGCAACTATCTCTGTGGATTTAGAAGCACAAACCGTCACCGCAAACGGCAAAATTTATCATTTTGAAATTGATAGCTTCCGTCGCCATTGCTTGCTTAACGGTTTAGACAATATTGGCTTAACGTTACAGCATGAAGACAAAATTGCGGCCTATGAAAGTAAGATTCCTGCCTTTCTGCGTTAAATAAGGAAACGCAAGAATCTAGTACACGGTTACTTTGTTAACCTCACGGTTCTCTAGTGTGAGGTTAATAAAAGGACACGTCTCGTGACAGATTGTATTGTGTCCTGTTATTTACGCATCAATCTCAACTATGTCAGAATAAGGAACTAATCAAAATGGGGTTGACAACAGATAATGAGAACAAAAAATGCAAAAACGCGTCACTGATTTTATTAAAAAACACTATTTATTTACCTTAGCTTGCGTAGAAAATAACACACCTTGGGCAAATGCACTTTACTATGTCTTCGATGAACACTTAAAACGTTTGATCTATGTCACGGGAGAACAAACACATCACGCGCAGATCACCAATAAAAACCCTAAAGTTGCGGGGACTATCTTTGTACCTACCCGATTTGTGCCTTCTTTACAAGGCGTGCAATTTACTGGCACAGTGAAACAATTGTTTGGCGAAGAAGCGGAATTAGCAAGATTACACTATGAAACAAGCTATTCACATCAGCTGATTAAGCAATTATCTATTTGGGCAGTTGACTTAGACTATGTCCGTTTAGTCGATAATTCACTCGGTTTATTCAGTGCAATAGAGTGGAGAAAAGGGCAAATCGTAGAAGAGGAGGAAAAAAGTATTTTTCTCAAATAACACCATGTACTTAAGTAAAAACGCACTAAAGCAAAAAGTGCGTTTTTTTGGTTATTACGTTAACGAAGTTGCAATTGGCGCCGAATACGGCGTAATAATAAGAAAACCCAAGGCCATAACAAACCACTAGCAAGGGCACCATAAATTTCTTGCCAATTAAAGGATGCACTGTGTAAAAATAATTCAATCAGGAAAATACCGATTCGAATACAGAAAATAAATGCAACGACAAATAAGCTTTGCATCCATAAAGATAAATTACGCAAAATGAGGTGATTCACCGCAACTAAGTAAATAACTAGAGACAACACCAGGGCATGTACCCCTAATATTGAGCCTAATACTAAATCCCAAACCACACCTAAAACAAAGGCAGACCCAATACTGATTTTTGTAGGAACAGCAAGCGTCCAATATAACAACACGAGCACTAACCAAGCAGGCTTAAAATGCTGAAAATCGCTTGGCCAAGGTGCAATTTCCATCACTAAAGCAACAATAAAAGTGCATGCCACAATAACTAACTGTAATAAAAAGTGTTTTTGCATTATTCTTCCTCTTTATGTACAGGCTCTGGAAGAGGCAACGCTTGATTATTTTCTGCAGGATTTTCTAATGTTGTTGCAGGCTCTTCTAGCGCAGCAGCGTGAGACTCAGGCTCATCTTGTACCAATGCTTTTTTCACGCGATTCGCCTCAACTCCCTGATTTTCTAACCGTTGCTGTACTGTTCTACGAATATCTTCTGGTGAAATAGATTGCACGTTTCTCATTTCTTCATTCGTTGGCCATAAAAGTAATACATAGCGCAAGCGCTCAATCGAGGCGAGGGGCTTGGCACTCACGGTGGCAAAATAATTTTGCCCATCACGAGAAACCGATTCTACAATCGCAACTGGATAACCTTCTAAAAAACGTCCCCCCAGACCAGATGTAACAAGCAAATCCCCTTTGACAATATCAACAGAACGCGGAACATTGTCTAAGGTTAATTCATCATTACGCCCTGTGCCACTCGCAATCAAACGCACATCATTGCGCAATACTTGTACAGGAATCGAATGCGTCACATCGGTCAATAACAACACACGACTGGTCTTGTCCCCCACTGAAATAATTTGACCTACGATCCCTTTTTCATCAATGATCGGTTGTCCAACATAAGCCCCATCACGAAAGCCTTGATTAATCACCACTTGATTACGATAAACGTCTGTTTCAGCAGTAAGCACTTCAGCTATTTTTTTATATTCATCTGTACGGAGTGGGGAGTTCAATAACAAGCGAAGACGTTGATTTTCGACTTTGAGTTGATCTAATAAAAGCAAATCGGCATTTTTTTCACGTAATTGCTCACGTAATACTTTGTTTTCAATTTGCAATTTATTGGTATCTACGAGATTATCTGACACCCCATCCAGTACTGTTCGAGGCGTGTTTGCCAAATAATACAGACCTCCGATTGCCGTTTCCATCACACTGCGTGCTTTGATCATCGCATTTGTTTGTCCATCAGAGAGCATTAATGCCAAAGAAGCAATAATGGCTAAAATCAACCGAAGACCGAGAGGAGGCGCCTTACCAAAAATGGGTTTCATATATGAATTAAACTAAGCGTTATCTGTTATAAGAGGTTAGGGAAAAAGTGCGGTAAACTTCACCGCACTTTTCTATCTCATTAGATATCATCACTGAAAATATCGCCACCGTGCATGTCGATCATTTCTAATGCCTCGCCACCACCACGCGCAACACAAGTAAGTGGGTCCTCTGCGATAATCACTGGCACCCCTGTCTCTTTAGAAAGTAGCACATCAATATTACGAATAAGTGCCCCCCCTCCTGTTAAGACCATGCCACGTTCAAAAATATCTGCTGCATGCTCAGGTTGACATTCTTCAAGCGCCGTGCGAACAGCCGCCACAATGCCATTAAGGGGTTGTTGAATGGCTTCTAACACATCACGAGATGTCAATTTAAAAGAACGAGGTGCCCCTTCTGCTAAATTATGACCATGTACTTCAATCTCACGAATCTCATCACCCTCTTGGATATATGCCGTACCAATTTCTTGTTTAATTCGTTCAGCCGTCGGTTCACCAATAATTGAACCAAATGTTTTACGAACATAAGAAATAATGGCCTCATCAAAACGGTCGCCACCGATACGAACAGAAGAAGAATACACAATGCCATTCAACGAAATCACCGCGACTTCTGTTGTACCGCCACCGATATCAATCACCATCGACCCTGTTGCGGTCGATACTGGTAATTTTGCACCGATTGCAGCCGCCATCGGTTCTTCGATTAAATAGACTTCGCGAGCACCCGCTCCAATCGCTGACTCTTTAATTGCTCGACGCTCGACTTGCGTCGCACCAGCAGGTACACAAACTAACACACGTGGACTTGGGCGCATAAAATTGCCGCTGTGGACTTGCTTGATGAAATATTGCAACATTTTCTCTGTCACAAAAAAATCCGCAATCACACCATCCTTCATTGGACGAATGGCTGCAATACTTTTTGGTGTACGACCTAACATTAATTTTGCGTCTTTCCCCACCGCCGCAATGCTTTTTAATGCACCTGAGCGCTCTTGACGAATAGCAACAACAGACGGCTCATCAAGTACAATACCTTGCCCTTTTACATAAATTAACGTATTAGCGGTACCGAGATCGATAGAAAGATCATTTGAAAATAAACCACGAATTTTTTTGAATAACATAAGGATTCCGTTGAACTAAATTGAATGATGAAGACTCGCGTTTGAGTATTAAAAAAATTGCCCTAAATGTACCAAAAAATGTACCTTTATAACAGAAAATTTTCTGTAAATTATCGAAAATTGCCTTGTCTTTCCGCTTTAGACAAACTTTAATAGTCTCATACTCAATGAGTTATCTCTCTACAACGTATTCTGCTTGCTTTCACGATCGCGGAGTGTCAAACTGGGTCCAGTTTAGCGAATGTCATTTTTCATTCGAAAAAGGAACAATTATGTCAAAAAGTAAGAAAACACCGTTGCTGCAAGATCCAAACTATCACGAAGAACTTGCCAAATATGAAAACCCTATTCCTAGTCGAGAATTTATTCTCGATATCATTCGACAACATCACGCGCCAATTTCTAAAGAGGAACTCTTTCATACTTTATCCATCACGGATGAAGAACAACAAGAATCCATACGCCGTCGTTTGCGGGCAATGGAAAATGATGGTCAGTTAGTGTTTACTAAACGTAAACGCTATGCTTTACCTGAAAAATTAGACCTATTAAAAGGAACCGTGCTTGGTCATCGTGATGGCTATGGCTTTTTGCAAGTTGAAGGAAAAGATAGCGATTGGTTTATTCCTAATAATCAAATGCAAAAGGTCATGCACGGTGATTATGTACTCGCGCAACTCAGTGGACAAGATCGCCGTGGACGGCAAGAAGTACGTATTGTACGTGTGCTACAACAACGTAAAAAACAAATTGTTGGGCGTTTTTTCTTAGAAGATGGCATCGGTTATGTGGTGCCTGATGATAGCCGTATCAACCGCGATATTCTGATCCCCAATGAACATCGCCAAGGAGCGAGAATGGGACAAGTCGTTGTGGTTGAACTCAAACCACGTACGGCGACTTTTAGTCAACCCGTTGGTGTCATTACCGAAATTCTTGGTG
The DNA here is from genome assembly GCA_000973525.1 of Pasteurella multocida subsp. multocida OH4807. Lineage (NCBI taxonomy): Bacteria > Pseudomonadati > Pseudomonadota > Gammaproteobacteria > Pasteurellales > Pasteurellaceae > Pasteurella > Pasteurella multocida. The sequence continues at coordinate 854,093 of CP004391.1, forward strand.
AAAACATGGCGAAAGGCATGGAGGTGGAAATTGCGATCCGTAACCACGATATTCCTCATGTGTTCCCTGATGCCGTATTAAAACAGGTTTCAAAACTCAGCGAAGAAGTGCCGGAAGAAGCTAAAAAAGGGCGCATTGATTTACGTGAATTGCCTTTAGTTACTATCGATGGCGAAGACGCTCGTGATTTTGACGATGCGGTTTTCTGTCAGAAAAAACGTGGGGGCGGTTGGAAACTTTGGGTAGCCATTGCAGACGTGAGTTATTACGTACGCCAACGTACCGCACTAGACACCGAAGCACACGCACGTGGAAATTCTGTATATTTTCCAAACCGTGTCCTGCCAATGTTGCCAGAAGTGCTTTCTAATGGGCTTTGCTCGTTAAACCCACAAGTTGATCGTCTATGTATGGTGTGCGAGCTCAATGTCTCGGCAAAAGGCAAAATTACAGGCTATGAGTTCTACGAAGCTGTCATAAATTCTCACGCCCGTTTAACTTATACCAAAGTCGCTCGCATTTTAGAGGGTGATGAAGATCTTTGCGAACGTTACCATAATTTAGTACCGCATTTGCTTGAGTTACACAAAATGTATCAAGCCTTAGTGGATGCCCGTCACCAACGCGGAGCCATTGATTTTGAAACGATCGAAAGCAAGTTTGTCTTTAATGAAATGGGACGGATTGAACGCATTGAGCCTGTTATCCGCAATGACGCCCATAAAATCATTGAGGAATGTATGATTCTTGCTAATATTGCTGCGGCAAACTTCGTCGAGAAACACCAAGAACCTGCATTATTCCGCATTCATGCTGGACCAAGCGAAGAAAAAACAACCGCATTCCGTAGTTTCTTGAACGAATGTGGCTTAGGGCTAGGTGGTGGAACAAAACCAACAACGGCAGATTATGCTGAATTATTAGAACAGGTACGTGAACGACCTGATCACGAATTAATTCAAACCATGCTACTACGTTCTTTAAGTCAGGCGGTCTATTCTCCCGATAATATTGGGCACTTTGGTCTCGCATTAGAAGAATATGCGCATTTTACTTCGCCAATTCGCCGCTATCCTGATCTGACACTACATCGTAGTATCAAGTTTATTTTAGCCAAATTAAAAGGCTCAAAACGGAAAACGACAGAAACGGGGGGCTACCATTATTCTTTCGATGAAATGGATTTATTAGGCGATCATTGCTCTATGACTGAACGTCGTGCCGATGACGCGACACGTGATGTGGCAGATTGGCTTAAATGTGAATATATGCAAGATCACGTGGGCGAAGAATTTAGTGGTGTCATTTCCTCTGTCACGGGCTTCGGTTTATTTGTGCGCTTAGATGATTTATTTATTGATGGACTGGTTCACATTTCCACTTTAGATAATGACTATTACCAATTTGATTTATCAAAACAACGTTTAATCGGCGAAAACAGTGGTATGATCTATCGTATCGGTGATAAGGTTAAAATTCGTGTGGAAGCTGTCAGCCTTGAACAACGCCAAGTAGATTTCTCTTTAGTTTCAAGTGAACGCAAGCCGTTGCGTGAAGGTAAAACACTAAAAGACAAGATGAAGAAAAATCTGCGTTATGCCGAGAGTATCGAAAAACAACGTTCGAAAAGCAAAGGGCGTAAAAGTGCGGCAAAAAAATCCAACGTTTCAACTTCTTCCACTGCCAAGAAAAGTAAGAAAAAATCAGAAAAAAAGAGAAAATAGATGAGTGAAAACATTTATGGCATTCATGCAGTGAGTGCCTTTTTGAGTAATGCGCCTGAGCGTTTAATTGAAATATATGCATTAAAAGGGCGTGAAGACAAACGCCTTCACCCCTTGTTAAACGAACTTCATCGCTTAGGCATTTCAGTGCAATTTGTTAACCGTCAAACTTTAGATAAAAAAGCGGATGGAGAAGTGCACCAAGGTATTATTGCACGCGTACAACCCGCGAAAGAATTGAATGAGGCGGATTTAGATACCCTTTTGCAAAACAAACAAAATCCATTGTTATTAGTGCTTGATGGCGTGACTGACCCACATAATTTAGGGGCGTGTTTACGTACTGCAGACGCCGCTGGTGTATGTGCGGTGATTGTGCCAAAAGATAAATCAGCACAGTTAACCTCTATCGCGCGTAAAGTGGCTTGTGGTGCAGCAGAAGTGATGCCGTTAATTCGAGTGACTAACTTAGCGCGTACCTTACGTGACTTGCAAAATGACCACAATATTTGGGTAATTGGCACTGCTGGAGAAGCGACTGAAACTTTATATCAAACCAAACTCACTGGTGGTTTAGCCTTAGTGATGGGCGCGGAAGGCGATGGGATGCGTCGATTAACACGCGAACATTGCGATCAACTGGTTAGTATTCCGATGGCGGGTTCTGTGTCTTCATTGAACGTTTCTGTGGCAACTGGTGTGTGTCTATTTGAAATTGTGAGACAACGTTTAGCTTAAAAACTTTCTGAAAATTGACCGCACTTTAAGTGAAAAAAAGCGTAGTGAAAAATCACTACGCTTTTTTCTTATCGATGTAATGAATTAATCACAAGATTATTTAATCACACCACAAGCCATACGTGGGCCGCCACCGCCTAATGGAGCAGGATGATCTGAGTGGTTATCACCACCTTCGTGAATCATTAATGAACGACCTTTCACCTCTTCTAAATGTTTTAAACGTGGTGCTAAAACAGGGTTAGTTGATGTACCGTCTGCGTTGACAGTTAATGCTGGTAAATCACCTAAGTGTGCTTCATCAGACCAAGGGTAACCGTGTTTACCTGCATTTTTTGGATCCCAGTGACCACCTGCTGCTAAACCAGCAACTAATTTACCATCTTTTTCTTTTGCATCACAGCTTGGATTTTGGTGAATATGGAAACCATGTAAACCTGCTGTTAAGCCTTTGAGTTCTGGAGTAAACACTAAACCATAAGCTGATTCAGTAATCACAACTTTACCCACATCCTGATTGCCTTTTACAGGATCAAGCAATTCCACTTTCACTTCTAGCATTTCGCCAGTGTGTTTATGATCAGCTGCATGGTTATGCGCTAATGCGGATGCCGCAACACCACATGAAAGCATAAGTGCTAATACTGTTTTTTTCATATAAGTCTCCTCGTTGTATAAAAAAATCAGACTAAACAGTCTGATTTATTTTATCCTAAAATCTCAATGGTGTTCAGCCTTTTTGTAAAATTGTTTTTAAGAAACGCGCAGTATGTGACCCATTCACTTCTGCGACTTGCTCAGGCGTACCGGTTGCAATAATTTGTCCACCACCATTGCCTCCTTCTGGTCCTAGATCAACAATCCAATCCGCTGTTTTGATTACATCTAAATTATGCTCAATCACTACAATGGTATTTCCTTGATCACGTAAACGGTGTAAAACGGTCAACAGCTGTTTAATATCCGCAAAATGTAAGCCTGTTGTTGGCTCATCCAATACATACAAAGTTTTTCCTGTATCGCGTTTAGACAATTCTGTTGCCAATTTCACACGTTGGGCTTCTCCACCGGATAACGTTGTCGAAGATTGCCCTAAACGAATATATGATAACCCCACATCCATCAACGTTTGTAGTTTACGTGCAATTTGCGGAATCGCATCAAAAAACTCGCGCGCCTCCTCGACAGTCATATCCAGCACTTGATGAATCGTCTTCCCTTTATAACGAATCTCTAACGTTTCGCGGTTATAACGCTTACCTTTACAATGCTCACAAGGTACATACACATCTGGCAAAAAATGCATCTCAACTTTAATTACACCGTCCCCTTGGCACGCTTCACAGCGCCCACCACGCACGTTAAAACTAAAACGCCCTGGGTTATATCCTCTTGCTCTCGCCTCGGGCACACCTGAAAATAATTCACGAATTGGCGTAAATAATCCCGTATAAGTTGCTGGGTTTGAACGCGGAGTTCGACCAATTGGGCTTTGGTCAATATCAATCACCTTATCAAAAAATTCTAAACCTGAAATGGATTTATACGGCGCATACTGCGTATTCTCAGCACGGTTCAGGGCATTTTGCGCCAATGGGAATAAAGTATCATTAATTAGCGTTGATTTCCCTGAACCCGACACGCCCGTTACACAAGTAAATAGCCCGACGGGAATCTCTAAATTCACTGATTTTAAATTATTCCCCGTTGCGCCATTCAGTTTAAGTATTTTTTGCTTATCAAGTGCGGTACGTTTTTTCGGAATTTCAATTTTCTCGCGTCCAGAGAGAAACTTACCCGTGATTGAATTTGCATTCGCCATAATCGCTTTTGCGGTTCCCTCTGCGACAACTTGCCCACCATGCACACCCGCACCTGGTCCAATATCAATAATATGGTCTGCTGCCATAATCGCATCTTCATCGTGTTCAACAACGATTACCGTATTCCCCAAATTACGCAAATGAATTAACGTATTTAACAAACGCTCGTTATCACGTTGGTGTAATCCAATTGACGGTTCATCCAGCACATACATCACACCCACTAAGCCAGCACCAATCTGACTGGCTAATCGAATACGTTGTGCTTCTCCCCCTGATAATGTTTCAGCCGAACGAGAAAGCGACAAATAGTCTAGACCAACATTGACTAAAAATTGCAGACGCTCCTTAATTTCTTTCAGGATCTTGTCAGCAATGTGTGCACGTTGCCCGACAAGATGCAATTCACTAAAAAACTGTAATGTTTCCCCAATACTTTTTTCCGCAATATCAGGCAAATTTGTTGTTCCAATATAAACATGGCGTGCTTCTTGACGCAAACGCGAACCTTGGCAATCCTGACATGGGCAAGTGCTAATGTTTTTGGCTAACTCCTCTCGCACGGACATCGATTCTGTTTCTTTATAACGACGCGCCATGTTATTCAAGATCCCTTCAAAACTATGATGACGCACCACTACATCACCACGATCGTTCATATATTGAAATTCAATTTCCTCTTTGCCAGAACCATTTAGAATAATCTGTTGGATTTTCTTCGGTAATGCTTCAAAAGGTTGTTCAATATCGAAATCATAATGTTTAGCAAGCGATGTTAACATCTGATAATAATAAAAGTTACGGCGATCCCATCCTTTGATTGCCCCGCTTGCTAGTGAAATACTTGGATTTTGTACAATGCGTTTTTCATCAAAATATTGTTGCACCCCTAATCCATCACAAGTTGGGCATGCACCCGCAGGGTTATTAAAAGAAAATAAGCGAGGTTCTAACTCAGGGATAGCATACCCACAATGTGGACAGGCAAAATTGGCTGAAAAGACTAACTCTTCTGCGCGAGTATCCTCCATTGAAGCAACCACCGCTGTGCCACCAGATAATTCCAACGCGGTTTCAAAAGACTCCGCCAATCTTGTGGCTAAATCAGACCGCACTTTAAAGCGATCCACCACCACTTCAATCGTATGTTTTTTATGTAACTCTAATTTTGGTGCATCAGATAAATCGCAAATCTCACCATCAATACGAGCGCGAATATACCCTTGGGCCGCAATTTGTTCTAGCAGCTTAACATGTTCCCCTTTACGCTCTTTGACAACGGGTGCTAACAACATCATTTTGCTGTCTTCAGGCAAACTCAACACATTATCGACCATTTGGCTGATCGTTTGTGCAGTAAGAGGAACATCATGCTGTGGACAACGAGGCTCCCCTACACGCGCAAAAAGAAGACGTAAATAATCATGAATTTCTGTCACAGTACCGACTGTAGAACGAGGGTTGTGTGAGGTAGATTTTTGTTCAATTGAAATTGCAGGTGATAACCCTTCGATATGATCCACATCAGGCTTTTCCATCAGTGATAAAAATTGGCGTGCATAAGCGGAAAGCGATTCTACATAACGGCGTTGTCCTTCCGCATACAACGTATCAAATGCTAAAGAGGACTTCCCTGATCCCGACAACCCTGTAATCACAATTAATTTATCGCGAGGAATTGTTAAATTAATATTTTTTAGATTATGGGTCCGCGCCCCACGTACTTCAATTTTATCCATAAATACCAAAAACCATTAAAAAGTGTTCAAATTGCGATCATTATCGCACATTCTGAAATAACTGTGCAAATATCCAGTTAAAATCCATTTTTATCATAGATTTTTTTTCAATTTTAAGGCAAAATAATAAGAATTATCACCCAATCGAAAAGAGAGAAAGAGGATTATATGGCTGGAGTAAATAAAGTTATCATCGTAGGGAATTTAGGTAACGATCCAGAAATTCGTACCATGCCAAACGGTGAGGCAGTTGCCAATATCAGTGTTGCCACTAGTGAAAGTTGGCTCGATAAGAACACCAACGAACGCCGTGAAGTCACCGAGTGGCACCGTATCGTATTCTACCGCCGTCAAGCAGAAGTCGCGGGAGAATATTTACGCAAAGGTTCAAAAGTTTATGTGGAAGGTCGCTTAAGAACACGTAAATGGCAAGATCAAAATGGTCAAGAGCGCTATACCACTGAAATCCAAGGCGATGTTTTACAAATGCTGGACAGCCGTAACGACCGTCAACAAGCGGGTGGCTATGCACCACAAGCACCTGCATCGCAATACGGTTCATCTTACTCAGCACCGAGCAACAATTTTGGTTCACAACCCGCTCGTCCAGCGACAAAACCTGCTCCACAAAACGAACCCCCAATGGATATGGGCTTTGAGGAAGATAATATTCCATTTTGAGTTACATATAATTTAAAACTGTAAAATAAAATCCATATAAATATAGAGAACCCTTTATTTTAAAAGGGTTCTCTTTTTTTACATTAATTTTGACACAATATCTTTAATTTGATAGTATTTATATATGATATTTTTGTAAATTAAATGGATATGCATAGATTAGAAACAGTCCTTTTTTCAAATGGAGAACGTTTTCCTATATTGGTTAATGTTAAAACTGGTATTCCTGATTTTTATTCAACCTTATGGGTAACTGTAGAACTACGTAATCAATCCGCAGTAAACACAATTAGAAATAAGCTGGGAACTATACAGTGGATATAGGTTTTTCAGGCTACCTGAAAGTTATTTTGCAAAATTTAAAAATAAAAACACCGCTTGAACATCAATCCAAACGGTGTTTTAAATTAACTGACTTTTAATTCCGCCCAAGCCCTTTTGATGATTTCTTGACTGGCTTGTAATGCCAAAAATGCCAAAACAAACGCCACAATTAAATCAGGATATTTTGATTGAAAAAAATAAACTGCCATACCCGCCAAAATTACCGCCACATTACCAATCGCATCGTTTCGGGAACACACCCACACACTGCGGACATTGCTGTCGCCATCACGAAATTTTAATAATATCAACAATGCTGACACATTGATCAATAACGCCAAAAATCCCACAATGCTCATTTCAGAATAACTGGGCATTTCCCCATAAAACACACGATAAATGGTTGTCATTAAAATAAATAAACCAAAACCGCCCATCGTTAGCCCCTTAACCATAGATGCTTTGGCTCGGTAACTTAACGCCATTGGCAAAACAATCAAACTTATCAAATAATTGGCACTGTCGCCCAAGAAATCCAAACTGTCCGACAACAGCGAAGTTGAACCTGATTTAACCCCCATCACAATTTCCACAAAAAACATTGATAAATTTAATATCAAGACAATCCACAAGGCTTTTTTGTACTTGGGCGATTGATGAATGGGCTGATTTGAACCACAACAATTTTGGCACGCCATTTTTTTTGCTCCTGTTTTAAGATGAAATTTGCTATACTATAAACTCCGTAGTCATTACAGGGTCAAGCCAAAATGTCAAAATTTTTTAAAATAAAACAAGCCAGTGAACAAACAGGCGTACATTTGGAAACCATTCGTTATTATGAAAAACAAGGCTTAATCGCCCCTACACATCAACAAAACGGCTATCGTGTGTTTGATGAAAATCAGTTAGAACAATTACGCTTTATTAAAACTTGCCGTAATATCGGTCTTTCTTTAAGTAACATCAAAACGCTGTTGCAATTACAACAAACGCCTAACAAACAATGCAATGAAATCAATGCACTTGCCGAGCAACATTTGGCATATTTGGACGAACAAATCACAGAACTACAACAAGTTAAAACTTTTCTAATGCAATTTGTGGGTTGTGAAAATAAAACGGTTGATAAGTGTCAGATTATTCAAGGTATTAAAGAAAAAGAATAGCGGAATATTTTTCAGGCAGCCTGAAACCTTTTTCCATTATGGGTTTGATTTTGACGGTGGTGTTGCTGTTTGCCTTTCAAACCCAAACCATTATTGCCAATCCCTTGATTATTTTGCTGATTGCCATTCCCTTGCTGGCACAGACTTACGGCATTTTTGCCTTGGCTCACGTTTTGGCAAAATAGCTCAAATTACCACACGAAATTTCCGCCCCTGCGTGCTTGATTGGCACGAGTAATTTTTTTGAATTGGCGGTGGCAATTTCTTTGTTCGGTTTGCACTCGGGGGCGGCATTGGCAACGGTGGTCGGTGTGCTGGTGGAAGTGCCTGTGATGCTCTCGCTAGTGTGGTGGCTTAATCGGCAGGTAAAATAACGATGTGCCGTCTGAAACTTATTTTTCAGACGGCATATTTACCTTAAAACAATCAAACCTTTACCAAAATCTTCCCAATCTGTGCATTGCTTTCCATATAACGGTGAGCTTCCGCCATTTCATCAAAAGCAAAAACTTTGTCAATTTCTGGTTTTAATTGACCGCTTGCTAAGCCGTCAAACACGAATTTTTTCGCTTGAGCGAGTTTTTCTGGTACGGTAGTGATTTCAAACAATTCATAGCCTCGCACGGTTAAGTGTTTGCCTAAAATTGGGAACACAGGCACGGCGATATCATCGTGGCTTAATGCACCGTAGATGATGTATTTGCCGTCTTGTGTCATTGCGTTGATAATTTTTGCTGCTTCTTTGCCACCCACAGGGTCGAACACCAAATTCACGCCTTTGCCGTTTGTAATTTCTAGTAATTTAGCCGTAACGTCATCTTCTTTGGTGGCAATCACAAAATCCGCCCCTTTCTGTAAAAGCACATCGCCTTTGGCGTGCGTGCGAGACAGAGCAATCACGTTTGCCCCTTGCATTTTGGCGATTTGAATGGCGGCAATGCCTACCGAGCTGGTCGCTCCGCCCAATACAACAAAATCGCCTTTTTGCACTGTAATAGTCTAACCAATTGCAACAAATCAAAGACTGTTTTTGATTTGTTGCAATTGGTTAGACTATTACATGGTACGTTGGCATATCTCTACTACAAGCAGTAGGATTTTGAGAAAAATTTTCAAATGATAGAATTTTTTCAGATTACTTGACCTTAACCCTAGGTCAAGCTTTAACATTGCGCCATTCCATCTCAATAAAAATAAGGACATCTTATGAAATTACATAAATTCACCCGCTCATTGTTGCTTTTAAGTTTAGGGATAACCGCTTGTGCTCAAGCACAAACACTTTCTATGGAAGTGTGGAAAAGCCCGACTTGTGGCTGTTGTAATGAATGGATCAGCTATATGCAGAAAAACGGTTTTGAGATTAAAGTCAACGAAACAGGCAATTATGATGCTCATAAGCGCTTTAACATTAAATATGAACATGCTTCTTGCCACACAGCCGTGATTGATGGCTATGTGATTGAAGGACATGTACCTGCTGAGGATATCAAACGTTTACTCGCAGAAAAACCCGATGCAGTTGGCTTGTCCGCACCTGGCATGCCGATTGGTTCACCAGGTATGGACGGTGAAGCATACGGCGTACGCAAAGATCCTTATGATGTTGTTTTAATTAAGAAAAACGGTGAAAGTGAAGTGTTCAAATCCTATAACCAATAGGGGGGGGGAAGAATGAAACGTCGAGATTTTTTACGTTATGGAATTGGAATTAGCTTAGCCAGTAGCTCGCTTTATAGCCTTGCGAATATGATGAACCACGCACAACATGGCAATATGGCGATGATGCATTCAGTACCTACTGGCCTAATGCCAACTGAGGCAATGCCTTCAGGTTTATCGCTTAATGGGATATTGCCAAAACTTGCTAATCAATCGACTCAAGCAGGGCTATTCAAAGCCACTTTAAAAGCAGAGCCAATTAAAATTCGCCTCGCAGACAATAAAGAAACGGAATTTTGGGCTTATAACGGACAACTACCAGGGCCACAAATTGAAGTATTTGAAGGCGACACCGTAGAAATTGAATTTATCAATCACCTACCACAACCCTCAACAGTACATTGGCACGGCTTAGATGTACCAAATGAGGCGGATGGTAACCCGATGGATATGGTTGAACCGCAAGGGAAAAAAGTCTATCGCTTTACGCTACCTCAAGGCAGTGCTGGGACATATTGGTACCACCCTCATCCACATGACCATGTTTCCGAACAAGTCTATAAAGGCTTAGCAGGCACTTTCGTTGTTAAAGCGAAAAATGATCCGCTTGCACACCTTCCTGAACAACATTGGGTGATTTCCGATCTGCGTTTAAATGCCGATGGCACCATTCCAGCAAACACGATGTTAGATTGGATGAACGGTCGTGAGGGTGAATTTGTGTTAATCAACGGTCAATATCAGCCCCAGATTCAAGTGAAAATGAATGAACGAATCCGTCTTTGGAATGCCACTAGCGCTCGTTATTTTCGTTTAAACATTCCAGGGGTGAAATGGATTGTGGTGGGTACCGAAGGTGGTTTACTTGAAAAACCTCGCGCGCCTGTTGATGAACTGCTACTTACACCAGCCGAACGCGTTGAAGTGATTATGGTGGGTGAAACGCAAGGAACAGTCAATTTACAAAGCGGTTATTATGATCGCCGTAAGATGATGGTTCAAGAACAGCCTAAAGATCTCACTTTAGCCACAATTCAGGTGAAATCAGAACCTGTTCAGTTACCTGAAAGCTTAAGGTCCTTGCCTAACTGGGATGAGCCAAAGCAGGTTCGCCAAATTCGCTTTAGTGAAAAAATGATGAACCATACGAATATGCCAATGATGAATCACGGTACACATCACGCTACTACAACACCAACGGACAACCCTATTCCACCAATGATGAATGGTATGTTCTTAATCAACGGTCAAACCTTTGATATGAACCGTATTGATTTTGTTGCCAAATTGAATGAAGTGGAACAGTGGGAAATTTTCAATGAAAGCCATATGGATCATCCGTTCCATTTGCACGGCACTCAATTTGAAGTGATTCAACATACATTAAACGGCAAAACCTTCAAGCCAGAAGGCAGGGCGTTAAAAGATGTAGTCAATTTGCGCCCTTATGAAAAAGTGATTATTCGCTTTAAGCAAGGACACACTGGGTTGAAAATGTACCATTGCCATATTTTGGAACATGAAAATCTCGGTATGATGGGGATGTTTAAAGTGGAATAGTGGTATCTAACCATAAAAAACAGAGGGATTTTCGTGAAAATTTGTAAATCGCGAAAATCCCTCTGCTTATCACTGCCTATTCCAACGGTTTAACAATGCAACAAGTGAGAGCATCACAGGCACTTCAACCAATACACCAACCACAGTCGCTAACGCCGCGCCCGAATGCAAGCCAAACAAGGAAATCGCCACCGCCACCGCCAATTCAAAAAAATTACTGGTGGTGTCCTGAAAAGTGTGCTGGGTTAAATTTGTTTGGGATGATTGATTGCCTAAAATCCAATATTAAAAGATTTAACATGATAAAACATTGATTTGGAAAAACAGCAACTGCGCCTGACGGCTCTGCTTAATCTGTGCCGAATCCGACAGTTATTACCCTCAATCGCTTTAGTATGTTGCTTACCCACCCATTGGTCACCGGTATCAGAAAACGCATTTACAAAAGCATCCCAATTATCGCCGGCAATACGTTCATAGCTTACTTTGAGTTCTTTTAAACGCTGCTTTAAAGCCAAAGCGGTTTGCAAATCACGTTTGCCCCAAACAAATGCCACGATTTCACTTGTCTTGGCATGATAACCGATGTAGATACGGTATTTTTGGTCTATCCGATTTGGTGGTACAAAATGCCAATGGCGCTTTATTCTTTGCTCGAGCAAGTAGACTTTAGTGGGAAAAATATTGTGCCGGTGGTTGGTCACGGTGGCAGTCGTTTGGGTGGAACGGATAAAGATATTCAGCAACTTCAACCACAAGCCAACGTGAAAAACGGTTTTGAGGCGTATTTGCATAAAACGGTAAGGGCTGAACAACAAGTGGAAAAAAGATTAGCTAAATTCTTAACCGAAAATGGTTATACAAAATAAAAATGTAGGGACACACAGCGTATGTCCCTACCATTTAAATTTCAATTTTATGAAGAAAAAATATCTCCTCCAACTCGCTCAAGATTTGGTTCTAACGGCAATATTGCTTTCTCTTTTTGGCTATCATCTTTATGAAGAAATCACGCACGAATGGCTCGGCTTGGTCTTTTTTGCTTTGATTATCTCACATCTTTCACTGAATACATGGTGGCTCAAAAAGACCTTTTCAGGCAGTTATAACAGCTATCGCATTTTGCAAAGTGCGGTCAATTTTGCAACTTTTTTGTTATTTTTAACCGCTTGTATCAGTGGCATTATGCTTTCTAAACATCTATTGGTGGAAATGCTATTCCACTCTACCACAGATTTAATGCGAAAAATTCATATGACCAGCACCCATTGGTTGCAAATTTTAGTGGGTGTACATTTGGGGTTACATTGGAAACCTATTGCTAATTTATTCGCAAATGGCTACCGTTTAGATCTTGAACATTGGCTTGCACGCAGGCTTATTCCAGCTTGTTGGCTGATTATTGCCGCTTATGGTATTTTCGTTTTTGTGCAACGAGAGTTGTTACCCTATTTATTGCTACAAGTAGATTTTGCCTATTTCAATTATGATGAATCGCAAGCGGTCTTTTATTTTGACTTTCTTGCGATTTTAATTGCGCTGGCTTACAGCACAAGATTTTTGGTTTGGTTCTTTTTATTTAGGAAAAAAGATGTCAAAAGTTAAATCTATTTAGATATTCTGTATAAATAACCTAAATGGCGGATAGATAGAAACGATCTTATACTCGCCACAATTTTATTAATTAAGGATAGCCAAATATGAAGAAAATTAATGTTGCCATTGTGGGGAGTGGGTATTCTACCCGTATTTTCCACGTTCCCTTTTTTAAAAATGATCATCGGTTTAACGTGATAAAATTTTTTGAGCGTTCAACCACTCGGGCATTAGCATGGTTCCCCAACATTGATATTGTGTCAAATTTTGAAAAGTTACTGACTGATGAGGTGGATTTAATCGTGATTAGTCAATAAGTGTAAAAATGGCATAATCAACTCAATGAATTTATGGACAAATATTATCTGTTTGGTATTTTATAGTAAGTACATTGTGTAAAAATAAAATCTGAAATCTAGTCTTTTTATTCTTTATTTTTACGTATTCACACTTCAATTTTGACAAGTTAATATTTAATTGATTGATTTTAAAGCATTTTATAATTTACATTTTATAAATGATATAGAAACAACCATTTTAATAGCACAACCAGATATAAAAAACGCAAGTTACTCACTTGCGTTTTTTATCACCTCGCTAAAGTGCGGTGATTTTTCTACGCTATTAGGCATCAAAAGATATCCGCATCCATTTGTGTTTCATGCTCTGCTTTTTCTGCAATAAAGAAATAATATTTATGACAAACGTTATAACCATGCTGATACAATTTATCAAACTCCTCAGGCGTTAATTTTTTCAAACTGGTTGAAAAAGTCATCGCAAATTGATCATCACCATTCGCATGAGGAATCTGAGTTTTAATCGGTAAATACACACCTTTGTTTTGTTTTAAATAGTTGAGTAAGTTTCGGATACGTAACGAACGATTTTGATTATAAACAATATCAATAATATGTATAAAGCGAGTAGCAATCTTATACAAACTCGGTACTTTTTCATCTAATGGAGAACTCGCATCCGATACAATTAACACGGTCTTATCAGATAATTTTGCTTTACGCGAATTGGTTGCAATATCGAAGAAAGCTTCAAGCCCTAAGTTATCATACACCCCACCATCATAAAGATGTAACCTATCGTGTTTAGGAACATACACTTTTTCTGCTTCAGGTGGCTGGTTCCATTTTCGTTTATACCAAGTGTACGCTTTAGTTTCCAAAGAAAGCGGACCAATACCCACAGGAAAGGCAGCAGAGACCGCCATGGCATCAGCTAATGAGAAATCCTTTTCCGTGCTTTTCACATAGCCAGACTCATAATCACCAAAATTCTATTTTTTAAAACGAAAGCGCTTCCCTGTTTCCCCAACCGTACCATTAATGCTCCAATAAGGTAAATCGGGTAAATCCGTTAATTTTGCGTGGATTTGCCATTCTGCTGCCAATGCTTTTGAAACAACATTTGCACGGGAAAAAAGATATTTTAAATTAAGAGGGTTAATAAATTGTTTTAATGTGCCAGAAATGAGACTTTTAGTACATAAAATCTGCTTAACTCGTGGTGCAACACGTTGAAGAAACATTTCAGAAGTTGGCCACTGCATCCCTGCTTCTTGAAAAATCAACCCGACAATCAAGCTTCCACCCGACACCGAGGAAATATGTGTAATTTGCTCCAAACGTTTCTGTTCAGCGAGGTAAGTTAAGACACCAAGGTGAAATACCATAGCGCGAATCCCACCGCCAGACAAAGCAATCGCAATCTCTTTACGATCTACTTGAGTTGAATACATTTTCACCCTCTCATTATTTGTTTGCTTTTCAAACAAATGTAAAATAAGAGGATGAAAAAAGCAACATGATTATGAGGGGTATTTTTCCTAAAAACCGCTCAGATCTATGTACTATTTTTGATGCATTTCGTATGCAGCAAGTGTGTTAAACATTAGCATAGCAACCGTCATAGGACCCACCCCACCTGGAACTGGGGTAATATAACTGGCTTTTTGGGCAGCAACATGATATTCCACATCCCCGACTAATTTACCTTCAAGGCGGTTAATTCCGACATCAATCACTATCGCACCTTCTTTAATCCAATCACCTGGAATAAATTGAGGTTTCCCCACTGCAACAACCAAAATATCCGCTTGACGAACATGTTGTTGAAGATCTTTAGTAAAACGATGCGTCACTGTGACAGTACAACCCGCGAGTAACAGCTCAAGCGCCATCGGGCGCCCAACAATATTGGATGCACCGACAATCACTGCATGTTGACCATGTAAATCCACACC
Organism: Pasteurella multocida subsp. multocida OH4807; assembly: GCA_000973525.1. NCBI lineage: Bacteria > Pseudomonadati > Pseudomonadota > Gammaproteobacteria > Pasteurellales > Pasteurellaceae > Pasteurella > Pasteurella multocida. Next base: position 869,366 of record CP004391.1, read on the forward strand.
TGTTGTTTCGAGCAGTTTCATCACACCATAAGGCGTACATGCACGTAAGGTAGGAATACGTTGGCATAAACGCCCAACATTATAAGGGTGAAAACCATCCACATCTTTTTCTGGCGCAATGCGTTCAATCACTTTTGTGCTGTCAATATGTTTTGGTAACGGTAATTGCACTAAAATTCCATCAACTTGCTCATCACGATTGAGTTGATCAATTAAGGTCAACAACGCCAATTCTGAGGTCGTTTCAGGTAAATCATAAGATTGTGATTGAATACCAATTTCTGCACAACTCTTACGTTTGCTACCAACATAAACCTGAGAAGCGGGATCCGCGCCAACTAAAATCACAGCTAAACCAGGAGCACGTTTATTTTGTTGTAAATATTGTCCAATTTTTTGTGCTACATCTGATTTAATTTTTTTTGACAGTTCCGTCCCAGAAATCACTTGTGCCGTCATTGATTTGCCCTTTATTTTAATGAAAGAAAACGTTTGCTATTTTGTCAGAAAAAGGGACTAAATGTAAGTAAAATTGAGATAAATTTAACCGATTGATTGAAAAATAGAAAAAATTAATTGACTGCAATTAAAAGAAAACTATAATGCTACACATTCGTCGGCGAGTAGCGCAGCTTGGTAGCGCAACTGGTTTGGGACCAGTGGGTCGTAGGTTCAAATCCTATCTCGCCGACCACTTCCTAAGTTTAGATATCCATTTGAAATGCGCCCTTAGCTCAGCTGGATAGAGCAACGGCCTTCTAAGCCGTAGGTCATTGGTTCGAATCCAATAGGGCGTGCCATTAATTACCCTTGTTTATCAATACATTACAAACTACGCAACAAATCTTAATACTTTAGATTTTTTGTCGTGTGACGTAAATGTACCATTAAATTCAACTTTGTTTGCATGCTCAAGTAAGTGATCTGCATTGAGATGAGCGTACTTCTTAACCATTTCTAATGTTTCCCACCCGCCAAGCTCTTTTAATGTAAAAAGTGGCGTGCCTGCTTGCACATGCCAGCTTGCCCAAGTGTGTCTAAGATCGTGGAAATGAAAATCAACTAAAAAACACTTTTTTGCTGCAAGTACGAAAGATTTTCTGTTAATATCATTTAATCTGTTATTATGTCTTCCAACAAAGACGTATTTAGCGTGTTTGCCTTTTTGACTTTTTAACAGTCTTATAGCTTCTTCGTTTAATAGTAGCGATCTTGCTTTCCCTGATTTCGCAACGTCATTTGAAACAATCGCAACTTTTCTATCGAAATCGATCTTATCCCAAGTCATTGAAAGTATTTCTGTTCTTCTTGCTCCAGTCATTAGTGCAAAAGAACAGATAACTTTCATCCAATCCGTGCTAATATTATCAATCAAAGCTCTAGCTTGCTCTTTAGTAATCCAACGCACACGAATTGGTGGCTCTTTCTTCTTCGGTAAATACAGGATCTTCTCAATATATCCAGCTTTATGTGCAAGATTTAATATCATCGCAATAGATTGCCGATATTTGTTTTGAGTAGAATTGCTTAATACTTCACCTGTTCTCATATTCTTTATTGGAATATTAGAAACGATCTCTTGTGTAGTCAAAGAATTTAACTCTCTTCCAGAAAATACCCCGCGCCAATAAATTGCATGTCTTTTTTTTGTTGCAACATCTTTCTGACCGTCTGCTGACTTCAAATACTGCAACAAGGCATCTTCAAACAAATAAGTTGGTTTTTTCTCAAGCTTGTCAATATTCCACATCTCAGCTCTTAGCTTATCGTGATATTCTTGAGCTTGTTTTTTTACAAACGACCCAGAAGATCGTCTAATTCTTTTACCGTTTGGTGCCGTGATATCAACCCACCATGGGCCATCTTCTTTTCTTTTGTAGATCGACATAAAATCTCCTTATCATCGACCGACAAAGCCAATCGATTGTTATTATTAGCCCATTCTCTATACTTAGCAAGATCTGATTCAAGTATTCGCCAACCACGACAACCTTTCATTTTAAAGAAGTTCCAGTTATAGATTTGTTTTCTAACAGCCGAAACGCTCATATTTAATCTATCTGCAACCTCTTTTATAGTCAGTGCTTTTTCCATTATTAAGATCTCTAAAATAAAAAAAACCGCTAGCGCGGTCTTACTATATCTGGAACTTCAACTATCATTAGTTGTTTACGATCTAGTCCTTTGTACTTGAGCCAATACTGATATATTTCTAACGCTTCGCCTTGCGTTACCCCTTCTCTTGTTTCCATAATCGTTAGCCATTCACGTTTGAATTGACACTCTAGAATGACATATTTTTTACCATCCATTACTTGAAGATTATTTCCAAACATCGCAACCTCGCATGTAAAGCCAGATTTTTATATTGAAGATCATTAAATCTTCTTCAAACTTTTGTCTTTTTAAGACATCAAGAGTAATAAATATATTTAACGCAAATAAAAGAACAAACAATAGCCACAAATCTGCTGCAGTATCTAATACTTGAATCAATATAGTGCATATCATTATTATCTCCGTGAATTTCTCATAGCATCAAGCCAAGCTCGAGCATCTTCTTCTGTAGCGAAGTATTTTCCAGATTTCAAAAACTCATCACTCATACCATTCATACTTTCTTTATAAACCCCATATGCGTCAAACCAGTACATCTCTTTTCTAGGCTCAAGCAATGGACAAGGCAAAGTAAGTGTTACTGTTGGTCGTGGTTCTTCGTACATCCCAAACATACTAAATTCGTCTTGGTTAATATTTTTGTACCAAATTGTTGAACAGCATACTGCTATATTATCCATTGCATATGTAACCAAATATCCATTTTCAGGATGTTTTAAAATATATCTTTTATTGCCGGATAGATCTCTAACCGGCTCACCAGCTAGTGCTTTTTCTAAGTCAAATGCTTTCATTTACTCTCACTCCAGATCTTCAACAATTTCAACTTCATACCATCCAGAAACTTCAAAATATTCCAATGCCATATTTTGAGCCTCTTCATCACAGCTCTGTTTATCTTCTTTTTCCCACTCTTCAAGAGAGTAAGTTTCAGTATGTAAATGCATTGGCTCATTACCTATATAACCTCTGCATGAACCAAAGTATTTAACAATTGCCTTCTTTGCCATTTTTAATCCTTAATATTGATAATTGATAATAAAAAACCTCATTGCTATAGCTTATTAAAAAGAACCATTTTTAAAGAGTTTTTCGACTTCCTTAGAAGTCAATTTCTTTTTACTCATAAACTCTAATGGGATAGGTGTTTGTTCAAAAGTTATTTCATTTACAACAAGAAGCATCCCATTTGGTTCTTCGTATAAAAAGAATCCATCAGGCATACAATTGTCATTAAACTCATCAATGACTTTACGAAAATTTAATGACAATTCTTGAATTTGTCCTAATGTCATTGTTGCCCCTTATTCTGTTTTGGGTGGTGGTGGAAGTGGTTGCCAGTGGGTTACGTTAATAGCTAGATCATAATTTGGGCCATTATGATTTATAGCTACCCAAAAATATTCACCATCTGCAATTTCTCTTGACACAATTGCGTAATGTTCACCATATTTTCCGTTACATAATCCAATCACTAGTGTCTCAATTTCTGGTAATTGTTCCTCTACACTAATCCAGCCTTTTTCGTTTTCTTTTGTGTTGCTTTCAATCTTTTTCTTTAATTCATCAATGCCACGTCTGACATTTAAAGCGGGGAATGCCTCAACTTCATTTACAGTAGATCTCAAACATAAAGTTCCACAATCAAGATAAACAATTTCCACTAACTCTGATTTAAGCAAATCAAGCCGCTCTTTATCTGCCAGCAAACTTTCATATTCTTCTTTTGTGATTGTTACTGTTTCTGTCATAGTTAAATTCCTCATAATAAAAAACCACAATTAAGTGGCTTATTTGATTAGATATGATACGGTCTTTTCTTTACCGTGTTCATCTGTATATGTGTAGCTGATACGTGTTTTTCTATCTAGCTTCTCATTGACTTTATCAACTGTTATTTCAATTCTAAGCAACCACAATCCAAGAGATGCGCCGACAACAAACGCAGTTTGAATTGTATCAAGAATGTAAATTCCAGTTATGTCTGCAATCAGAACTAGAAAAAGTATGTACATTGCTATTTTTACTGACTTTTCAAAAAGTCGAGATAACTTATTGATCATGTTCTTTCTCTCCGCCAAACTCATTAAGCAACAACTCTGTTAGTTCGGATAGAACGCTCGTCATTAAGATAAAATCAGCATCAAAACGCTGGGCAATATCTTCTTTCAAAATATCGTCATTTTTATCAAGCACGTTGTCCGAAAACTTCAAGCGTTTAAACGTGCCGTCTTCATTAAGTGTAAACTGTAAGCGTTCGTCCCAATCAAGACGTAATGATTGAACTTGTTTTCCAGCAATAAGCAGACCTTGAATATCTTCGCAATGGAAGTCTTGATTTTTTAAAACAGCCTCACCATTACTATTAAAGTCTATTAATTTACTATCGCCTTGCAAATCTAGCCATTCAGGAGTTTCATCCGCAGTTACCCACGATGTCATCACAAAGCAAGGATTTTTAGCGAAAGCTAGTGGAATAACAGGCAATGAGCCAAGCGTTTTACGTAACAAAGCAAGCACATCTTCTGCACGCTTGCTTGAACTTGCATCGACATAAATCAAGCCTTTTTCTACATCAATAAAAAGTGCGGTGTGACTATACTTACTAAAAGCTTGTTGAAGTAACACTGCAATCACATCATCTTTGAGCACCTGCTTCTCAATTTTATTTAATTTGCGCTCTTCTTTCTTCTCAAGCTCATGAATGCGCTTGTTTAACTCTGTATTAATGACGTGTGCTGGAAGAATTTTTTCTTCTTTCTGCGCAACAAGCAAAATCTTGTTTTCTGCTGCATGATAGAGCAATTCACTGCTGTGAATTGGATTAGTCCAACCAAATTTACTCACATCAGATTTATCACAAGGAATATATTTATGCCCTTGTAACACTTCTTGTAATTTGTCTGTTGGCCAGTCTAACGTTTTAGTTAGACGATAAATAATTGCATTTTTAAACCAAAACATAGTTATTCCTCCATTTCTTCAACTTCGAAAATATCTGCGCTCACTTCGTCAGCATGAAAGTCAATTAATTTAATTCCGACATATTCGCCATAACAAAAACCTTCTTTTTTATTCCAAAGGTGTTCATCTATATCTTTAATGCTCGACATCCACCAAAGGCGTCTTGCAATCTTATATACTTTGTTTGTCGCAATTGATAAAATGTGTTGAAGATGATCTTTAAGTGGCGCATTTTTATCTGGCGAACCAGTCCAGAAAGCGGACATTTCAGTAATTCGTTCTTTAACTTCTGGAAAGTCAAAATCTATCTCAAAGACTGCGTAAATCTCGATAGATTCAAATGTTCTTGTGCTAACTTTAAATTTTTTCTTGCCTGTAAATTCCATACTTAACTTCCTTCATTAATACTATCTAGCATTTCTTGAATAGCTCTAATTTCTGGGTTAAAAAAAGCTGATATAACATCTAGTCTATAATCACTTGATTTGTTAGATAGCCATTCCATCGCTGCTTTTTCTGAAAAGAAGAAGTTCACTGTTTGATAAACAATTTGATAGTTAATACCTTCAAAATCATCTAATCCAAGATTTTCTTCATTATCAGACGATTCTAAGAACTCTTCTAATTCCTCAAGACTGTCAAAATGTAAATCTTTATCCTCATTAACATATCCAACACCATCAACTCGATAATCATCATTAATGCCATAAATACGTATAGCTTTTTGAATTGTATAAATAGGATAACTGGTGCAATAATTATTTTGCCCGTGCATAGAGTGGGCAATTTCAACAACTGAATCTGGAATTTGCATAACTTTTTCCTTTATTTCAGACACAAAAAAACACGCTATTGCGTGCTGTCTTGATTGATATAATCAATTAATCTAAGCCCAATCCATTTCATAACTGGAACAGCCATACTGTTTCCAATTGCTTTATATCGTGGAGAATCAGGGCATTCATCTATTGATTTGTTGCGATATGGGATTTTGGTGTAATCATCAGGAAATCCCTGTAATCTTTCACACTCACGCGGCGTTAGTTTTCTAACAACTGATTCTGTTGATATTGCATGAACATCTGCGCTTGTTAATGTGTAACTGACACCGCTTTCATCAAATCCATTGCCATTGCCATTGCCATTGCCACCAGCATTGTGACTTCTGTTTATCGTATTCCCAGCCAAAGCAACACAAGGAACATTATTGCCACCAGTTCCCATTCTTGCTTTTAAGGTTGGTGAAATATCATCGTGAATACGACAAGCTTCTTCACCCTTAACCTCAAATAAGATATTTTCCAGCCCTCCATTTCTTCCAATACAATGTGCTGTATCTTTAGAAATAATTGGATCTTGCGAACCGTGAACAACAAAAGTCTCACTACCACCTGAAAGTGCACCACCACTTGCTCTTAATGTTGCCGCAACATCGGATTTGCGATATTGAGCAAAGCTTGTCTCAATAAAGGTGGCAGTATCTTTTGTCTGCGTTCCGCTCTGTTCAATATTCCCTCGCACGCTTTTGGGCTCAATGAGTACTTGCGCGGTACTTCGTCTTCTAGCACTTGCCACAAGAAAAACTCTTTTACGACGTTGGGCGACTCCGAAGTATTGAGCATCGAGCACTCGCCAGCAGACTGTTCTGGTTGAATGCACATAACCAGCGTTCGTCCATCTTTTCCCTGCATGCTGCAATGACTCACACTCTTGAACCAGTCCAGCCAAAAGGTGTCCGAATGCGTTGTCCGAGGTGGATAGCACACCTGGAACATTTTCCCACACGAGAATACACGGTGGTTTGTTGTCGTTAAATCTAACATAGTCGATCGCTTCTAAAATTTTAATTAAAACTAACGTGAGATTTCCTCTCTCATCGTCTAAACTTTGACGATTGCCAGCAACTGAAAAAGCTTGGCAAGGTGTGCCACCAACTAAAACATCTGGAGCGGGAATTTCACGATTTAATATTTTTTGCGGTAGCTCGGTTATATCGCCAAGATTGTTAATATCTGGGTAGTGATATGCAAGTACTGCACTTGGAAATGATTCAATTTCTGAGAACCAAAGTGGTTCTGCAAATTCATGCCAAGCGCAAGTTACTGCCTCAATACCTGAACAGATTGAGCCGTAAGTGAATTTTTTCATGATTTAATTGTTGAGAATTGGTGTTTGAGTATTCAAGTATTACTTGAATACTGAATTTAACTGATTGAATTAAATTGAATTAAATGGATTTATTTAATTTGTACCATAGTGCACGATTTCGCCCGATCACTTTCTGCCCGGTTGGAGTTTCAAGCCACGTTGAGTTTTTTTTCTCTAACTTTTCGTTTTCTGCTTCTAAGCATTTCAAGCAATTCTTTAGCTGTTCAATTTCAAGTTTTAAATTATTCGTTTCTGTTTTCGACTGCTCGATGATAATTGCTTGCTGACTAGCAACGTATTGCCAGTGTTTGACTTTTTTTCTCAAAGAGAAAGGATTAAATCCAAGATTCATAACATTACTCCTACAAAACGCATAACTTTGTTAAATGGCTGTGCTTTGAAAGCGTTATCCCATAGCTCACTGAACTTGACTTTTAATAATTCTTCAGCTTCTTTATGTGTGTAGTGTGGAACATTTAAGCAATTGATAGGTTCGATGTTTTCTAATTGTGGCCACTCGCTTTTATCTGAAAGCAACGCATTTTTTTCCATCAGCAGCGCGACAAGATCGACGTATTTAATCTGCTGAATCTCTTGTTCTGTAAGTGCTGGCAACATATAGCGAAGCTCTACAAGCTTCTCGAATTTAGCTTCGAGCGCGCAAAAATCAGGGCACACTTTCTTGAGCGGTGTCGGAATATCTTTTACATACGCTTCGTGAAAATCGTGCATCAATACGCGTAACTGCATATAAGCAGAGTAGTTAAGATATTCAGCAATTTCAGCGCAAAAGAGAGAATGACTTGCTACGCTATAAGGCTCGCTTGTTTGACCCATAAAGCGATTTTCTAAACTTAGGTGGTGGGCAATGTCTGTAATATTAATTTCGTTAAAATCGGGATTCTTATAGTCAATATACTTTCCCGAGTAAGTGTGAATCCACGCCATTTATTTTTATTTCCTTTAAATAAAAAGCCCGCAAATAGCGGGCATATAAGGTTATTAAGAAAGAGATGCTTCAAAGAAATCTACTTTCTCAATGTTCTTTTGAAGATTTTTACATAAACTTGCGCAGTTGTTTTAATTCGAGTTGCTTTCTTAGCCATTGTTTTTATCTCCTGTTGTAAAATCTGCTAATACATTGTTATTCTCATCGAAATAAATCATTTCCCACGTTGGGTGATATGAAACATTTTTACCGTTATCCAATTTCACTTTTACTTTTCCATTCTTGAACCCCGTAATTTTTCCTGTATCTTGACCACACTTAATTAGTAACCCCTTTTCTAAGAATGGAAGTTCGTAAGTTTCCATAATATATTCTTGTTCCCAGTTCATAGTTTTTCTCCTGTTATAGTTAAGGTTGAGTTATAGTTAAGGTTGAGTTCCATTTGGGTAATTTTCTACCAACCATTCCACTATGTAGCGTTCTTGCTCTGGTGTGAGATTTGCTTGGAATTCGCCATGTTCTTGTTTCCACTCTGCATTTGCATGTTCTTTTTGGCATTGCAAATTGCAGGTTTCAATACTTGTATTAAAAGCATCTTCAATGACTTTTTCAGGGTTGATCAATTCATACCAGAGCGATACTCATTTTTTATTTCTCCAGTTTTTAGATAAAAGAAAAGCCACTTTTGTGGCTATTATTATTTAATTCAGAACGGAATATTGTCACACTTAAATGCCTCACCATACGGATCATGTTGCTGTTGTTCTGGTGGTGGATTGCTATTGCCAGTGCCTGCAGTCTGCTTGCTATCAAGTAAGACGATCTTATCAGCGAGAATTTCTGTGATGTATCGTTCTTGTCCGCTTTGATCTTGCCATTTTCGAGTTCGCAAACGACCTTCTACATACACTTTTGAGCCTTTTTTCAAAAACTGCGCGGCAATGTCTGCTTGTCGTTGATATAGCGTAATACGGTGCCACTCGACAACTTCGCGCTTTTCACCGCTTGCTTTATCAGCCCACACTTCACTTGTAGCCACGCTGATGTTGGTTACTGGATTGCCATTTGTCATTACTTTGTGATCGGGGTCTTGCCCTAAATTACCGACAATAATTACTTTATTAACTCCAGCCATTTATTCACCTCTTTGATTAATTTTTTCTTGTGTTGCTAAAGCATATGATTGCGCATACTCAAATTCATCTTTTGTCATATTGCGTGGCGTATCACCGTATAACTCTGAATATTCTTTTGCTGCTTTTTCGATTTCTTCACTCGAAATCTCATCATTGATGTAAGAGATTGCACGATGTTGTTCGATTCTCTCAATTTCGTGTTTTACTTCACTAACGATAAAACCGAGAAATCCGCATAAGCAGATTGTGATAAAAAGTAAGATTTTCTTTTTCATTTTCTTTCTCCAAAAAAAGCTCGCTTTCGAGGGCGGAGTGGTAATTAACAACTTATCAATAAAAAACACTCTTTGAGTGCGCTTTATTGATAGTTGCTTGGCTTTTTTTACCTTGCCCAAGCTACAAGGCTTATGGTCACCACAACACATAAGGAATTTTTATACTTGCGTTTGGGCTTCCTGATTCACTGCCAGTGCTGAAATTTCCGCAAGTATGCACATAACTTGATTCGGGCTTTGGATCCGTCTTGTTGAATGCGGTGGGTCTGTTACCACACTTTTACTAACACTCTCACCATCGGGCAAGCTATGCGTTTTTATCCAGTTTGTCTAAAACTCAAAACAGGTTAATGATGAGTGCCTTTCTTTATGCTTGTAAGGCTCAAGCCCTCTTGTATGCGACTACATCGAGGAATATAATGTTTCTTGCGACTACAATTTAATCTAATCGAGGAAACATCATGGAAAGAAAAAGAGATGGTAGGGGGCATGTGCCACCAAGACCTACACCTCCACCGAAACCAAGATAAGGAATGAAAAATGGAAGGTAAGAATCGAGATGATTTAGTTTTTGAGCTTTACTATAGCTATAACTTGGAAAGCCTGCATTATCACTTCAATACGCGGATTAATAATTTATTCATAACTATTCAATTATTGTTATCGTCTGCGATTATTGGAGATTTAAGTCGATACGCACCAGATATTAACTTAAATATTTTTATAGGCTTAGTTCTATCAGTGTTAAGTATTATTTCATTCGTTTATCGTTTTGGTGAAAAAGCTGCAGTATCAAAAATCGCACTTTCACAATACTCATCATTACTACATCGCTATTCTAGGATGGTAGATGACGAACTCAATAATGCGTTACTTGAAACTAATTCGATCGATAATAATATCACTGGAGCCTTTGCTGATATTGCCTATAAACGTTCATCTATTCAGATGAGTAGAGAGGAAAATATTAAGCTTGGATGTTATAAATCATTCGTTGCTTGGTTTTGTGGCGAAAGTTTTGAATAAGGATTAACTATGTTAACAGCGGATCGTGATGATTACTCGTATCGTCCCAAGAATCCAACCCCACCACCTAAGAAGTGATTTTTAATAGCTACTCAATGAGTAGCTATTTTTTACCCATCATTAACCTGTTTCAAATTTTTAAAGAGCGAGGTAGAACCTTTATTCAAGCCCTCCGCAAAGGGCTTTGATAAAAATTCTTAGTGTTTTGTTAATCTTTTAAAAAGATTAACTGCTTTTTTAAAATCCATTTCTTTACTTTTTCGAATATCACATTTGCTATAACTTGAATCGTAGTTTCTTGTTTCAACTACACATTTCAAATTACTATTTGAAAACATTGATACTAATTTTCCATCTCCAAAATCGTATGTTTTTATATGCCTAAATTCTGGCTGATAATGAAATGATGCTTGATCTATGTAGCTCATCTTTTTATTCCTTTCTTTTATTGAGATTGTGTATCTCGTTTTGATAATTGAATATTACCGCAAGTAATTTGCACTGTAAACACCGCAAGTAATATTATTTGCGGTAATTTATATTTAATTGCTGAATTTGTGAGCTATGTCACAGAGAATAGACTAGATACAATCCACTATCTTTTAGTGGATGATGATGTGGAATAAAATACGATTACTTGAATTTTGATATTAAGGATATCTAAATGAGAAAAATGATATTAATAATGCTATTACCACTTTCTGTATTCGCAAATCAAGACCCCAAAAAATGCGCAGATATTGAATCCGTTTCACATCGATTAGATTGTTATGATTCTATTTTTGGAAAAAAAGAAGTAAGAAAAGAATCAGCAAAAGAAGACAACAAAGAAACTAAGTGGGTTTACTCAGAAAGTAAATCAGAGATGAGTAATACTGAATATGTTCAAGTTAGTATTAATAGTGAAAATTCAGTAAACTTCTCATTTCCTTATCAAGGTGAACAAAAAGCAAGGTTAAGATTGTGGAGAAGTAAGAAAGGCAATACTGATTATTTAACATTTAGTATTGAAAAAGGTCAAATTGTATGCAGAACTGGTTCAGGGTGTAGTTTATCTATAAAGATTGATGATGACGATGAGTTTTATATTAAAGGTGATGAACCGTCAGATAGTGATTCTACATACACAACAGTGAAACTAACTGGTGATGAGGCATTTAGAATAAGTAGAGCTAGTAAAATTCTAATACAACCAACTATATACAAGCAAGGCTATCCAATTTTTAAATTTGATGTTAAAAATAATCCTTATCCTTGTTGTGCTAAGTATCCTTTTTTTAAAGTGCTTCTACCTAACATTGAAAATGGGGCCACACCAAATTTAGAACTTGTTAAAGAAGAAATATCACAAAAAACATTTAAACAGTGTATGATATTTCTACCATATGTATTGGAAGACAAGAATTTAGCTTGGAATGGATCTGGTGTTTATACTAAAAAAGAACATAAGGATTCAGTAGAATGGGTTAAGTACCAAGATGATTATGTTGAAAAATTTATTTGTAATAAAAAATCAAAACAGCAAAAGAATATAATGTATAGATATACTGATCACATATTCCGATTTTAATGTACATACTAAAATAACAAATCCCAACCACCATCAGCACTGTTGGGATTTTTAAAATATTAACCTATTTACAAATCAATCATTTTTAAAGGCAATGCTTTAATAAACTTACCCATTATCTTACATCTTGATAGTTGCTCTTGAGTAAAATCAAGTGGTAAATAGTCTTTATTGTCAGATAAAATCTTATATCCAGCATTTGGAACTTTTTGTAATCTTTTAATAAATAAAGCACCATCTTCATCTGTAAAAATATAAACACCCTCTCCAACATAATCTACACATGTTATATCAATGAATGCTACATCACCTTTATTTATTGTTGGAGTCATGCTGTCTGTTGGAACGTTAATCAATTTAATGCCATCAATAACCCTTCTACCTAATAGTTGAGATACTTGATCTTTATCAATGGATATTTCTCTTATCACTTCTGGGTAATCTTTATTAATAATCCCGCTATGAGAAGCTGCTGCATAAATATCTAATAAAGGTACTTTAACTGCTTTTTTATCAATCGCTTTAATAGCTTCTTCTAAGTCCATTTTTTCAGGATCTAAAGTATCTGCCATTTGTTTTATTTCTTCTGCCAATCTAGGGCTAAATTTATCAACTGTTATATTCAAGAGTTTTGCGAACTTACTTGCACTATTTACATTTAATGCGTTTGTTCCATTCAAATAATGACTAACAGCACTCTGATTTACTCCAAGCTCTTCTGACACTTTAGCTTGTGTAAGTTTTAAGTCAGCTTTTCTTAACTCATAAATAGCATTCAAACGTAAGCATTCCTCCTTTTGCTCTGGAGTTAGCTCTCTTTTCTTGTTTTTTTGTTGTTCACTCATGTAATCCTCCATAGTTGCCATTAAGAATATTCCCAACAGTATTAAATGTAAAATTACCGCAAATATTGACATTAACTTTACTAGCGGTAATAATTAATATTAAAAATAATACTTATAGTGAGGATTTATGAAAAAAACCCCTCTTTCTGACTATGTAAAAGAACATGGTCAAGCAGTAGCAGCTAAAACTATTGGCGTCACTCAAGGTGCAATCAGTAAAGCATTAGATAAAGGCAGAAATATTTTTGTTATTTACGATGAAAAAGGAAACGTAAAAGCAGAAGAGGTACGCCAATTCCCTGCTAAAAACTAATTTAGCAACCTACAACAAAAAGAAAACCATAAAAAACGACAGGAAATTATGGCAATGAGAAGAACGATCATTCAGATGATTAATAAAGCCGCAGAGATTGCTGGTGGAAAAGATAAAGTTGCTTTTTCTATCGGTTTGACAGAAAGCGAGTTAAACAATCGCATGTATCAGACAAAAGGTCAGCGTTTCAAAGATGAAGAGTTGATCGCAATTCAGCATGAATACGGCTTAACAGACTACACCGATGAATTATGCCGCCAAGCTGGTGGCGTGTTTGTCAAAACTCCGATTGTTGATGAGCTAGATTCTGTCGAGCTTTCTACAAAACAAGTTCAAGAATTGGCAGTTCGCGGAATGTTATTCAGTGCTTTAGATTCTGCGATGTCAGACGGTGAAATCACATCACAAGAAGAAGATCGCATACGTAAGATTTTAAACAAGCATTTAAGTGCGACTTGTTCATCAATTGAATTTGCTATTTCTCTTTACAAGAAATAAAAAACCACCGGACCAACGGTGGTATTTTTCATTAATGAAATTAAAGGACTTCAATATGAAAGAATTATCACTTATTTCGAATAAAAAATCAACACTCACAATGACAAGTCGTGAAATAGCTGATCTTGTAGAAGCTCGACATGATTCTGTTAAAAGAACGATTGATAGACTTGTTTTGCGCGGTGTTATTGTCCGTCCACCATTGGTGGATGAACCAATTGCCGATATGTTGGGGCGTCCAAGAACTGATTCAGTTTATCACATTGGCAAACGCGATTCTTACATCATCGTTGCTCAGCTTTGCCCTGAATTTACTGCACGGTTGGTGGACCGCTGGCAAGAGTTAGAAGAAAAACAACAAAAGCCAACCGCACTTTTACCGCAAAACTATGCGACCGCATTACGTGAGCTTGCAGAAAGTGTAGAGCGTGAAGAAGTGCTAAGAATTGAGAATAAACAGCAAGCCACTGCGATTGAATCAATGAATAGTTACTTCCGTAGTGGTATTTCACCGTTTGAGTTTGTAAAAGGCTTGAACGGTGTCAATTCGTTAAAAGTGGGAGATTTTTTAGTTAGTAGAAAATGGCTTTATCAAGATCGCAGTTCTAAACGTGTAGCTTCTTATGCACGAGATCGTTACTTAACAGAAGAAAACACAGAGATCAAAGCTCACGGTAGAGATCCAATTCTTGCGTATAAGCCAGTGCTACTGCAGAAAGGCGCAGCTAAGTTGTATGAGTGGTATGTAAAAGGTGAGTTGCCGATGAAGCAAAATTGGAACGGCGAATTTACGCAAAATAAGGCGGTAGGATTATGAGATTTACAACTGTCATAAACAACGTTCGCTGTATTGAGTGGGGAATTAATCAAACACAAGGTGCGTTGTTCGATCTTCTTAATCAAGCGTCGTCATGGGCTGAACCAATTAGCATTAATAGTGAAATCTATTACTGGGTATCACGTGAGAAAATCATGCAAGAGCTACCGCTTCAATTCAGAAAAGATGACACGGTTTACAAGAATTTAAAAGTGCTTGAAGAAAAAGGGCTTATCAAGCGTGAGAAGTTCGGCAATAAAGATTTATTCATGTTAACCGACAAAGGTAAAACGTGGAATGAATACACAGACACCCCACCGATCCGACAGTCGGAAAAAAATCCGAGCGACGGATTTAATTCTGAAAAAGCTCGGAAAAAAATCCGAGAAAACTCGGAAAAAAATCCGACAGATAAATATATAAATATAAATAATACTAAGATCAATAACCCCCCTACTTCCCCTCAAGGGGATTCACAGTTGCCTGAAGTTTTGGTTTTGAATCATTTGAATGCGGCAAGAGCTAAGCTGGCTGAAGAAATGGGCGAACGAGAACCGATGGGCTTTAGAATAACCAAAGATGTGAAAGCAGCAATCAAAGCACGCTTGAAAGACTTCACGTTTGATGAATGCATTCGCATGATTGATTACTTGGTCGCTAAATGGGGTCGTGATCCTAAAATGTCAGATTACCTACGCCCAAGTACGCTATTCCGCCCAACTAAATTCTCGGAATATGTCACGATGTCAGCACGTTGGGATGATCAAGGCAGACCGCAAAACATCAACGGTGAGTGGGTTTTTGCTGATGGTTCAGTAAAACAAAATCCACTACCAGCGGTTGAAGAAGTCAAAACTTGGTTTAACCGTTATCTATCACGGACGAATTGTTTTAATGAGTTAGATTTTTCAATCAAGCGCAACAAGATCTTGTACTGGGCAGTAGTGAACACAAAAGCAAAACGCCCTCTTGAATATCAAATAGATCGAATTATTGCGGAAGAAATTAAAACGCTAGCAAGCCGTGATGATTTGAGAGCACCAGAATTATTGAAAGGATCTGCATAATGTCAGAAATGAAAATTCAATTCAACACGGATAAGAAATATCAAATCATTTACGCTGATCCACCGTGGAAATACAGCGATAAAGGTTGCAATGGTAACGCAGAAAATCATTACCCGACAATGAAAATTGAGGATATTTGCGCAATGCCAGTGAATGAAATAGCAGATAAAGACGCAGTTTTATTTTTATGGGTTACATACCCAATGTTGGCGGAAGGATTAAAGCTAATTGAATCTTGGGGTTTTAAATATAAAACAATCGGGTTTCAGTGGTTAAAAACAAACAAGAAAAACAAAGATACGTTCTTTTTTGGTCTTGGTCGATGGACCCGTGGAAATACGGAGTGCTGCCTGATCGCAACAAAAGGAAAACCTAGTCGAGTCAGCAATAAAGTTAGTCAATTAGTCGTTGAGCCAATCCAGCACCATAGTAAAAAGCCTGACGTTGTGCGCGAGAAAATCGTTGAGTTGATGGGCGACTTACCACGCATTGAGTTGTTCGCACGTAACATGACTGATGGCTGGGACGTGTGGGGTAATGAGGTCTAAGTAGTAAATATGAGAGTAAACAAATGAGATGTTTGTTGTTAACGCCATACATTCAAAATGACTTAAATATCGTTTTTTTTCGCTTACCGAAAACAGATAGCGGCATTCTTAAAAATAGAGTGCTGTTATGTCCACCACCGGCAGGATTTGAAAACAGAGCGTCAGGGGTGGTGGACTGGGATGGATTCAATGAAGAGCCAAAGCTAAATAAACTTGTTGATCAATTTCTTTGTAGTCCGACATTAAGAGAAAAAATTGTAAAAGAAAATCAATTATTCGAGTTTGTTTCAAACATTCAGCAATGCCAACTTTCAGACAATATCTATTGTCACCACGAGTTAACAGTATCGAAGTTTGAGAATGGTTTTATAAAAACTTGTTGGCACCACGATAACGAATTACGTGCAGGTAAGATTGATGAGAAGAAAGTGTGGTCAGTTTTAGAAGAAAACATTAAGAAGTTTCTTATTAGTAAAATCAATCAAGATCTAGGTCATTCAAGAGAAATCACAATTTCAGATATAGTCTTATACGCTTGTAAGAACGACATTTCAATGCAAGAAGATTTAATTCGAAAATTCTTTAAACTTCCACCTCTTTTCAGTGAAAAAGGAATCAGGTCATCAATAAACTCTGAACAGTATATTTCTAAGTTAAGAAACACAGTGCTTTCTTTAAAAGCAGAAGATGATCCACCAGCACAATATATGCGATCACCAAAACCGAAATACATTCGTTCTGAAAAGTGGTTACGTTGGGTTAAATCGCAACCGTGTGTATGTTGCGGTAAACAAGCAGATGATCCACATCATTTAATCAATCAAGGTGGTGGAATAATGGGAAGTAAAGCAGATGATATGGACTGTATTCCACTTTGCCGTATTCATCACAATGAACTTCATAAAAATGTAAAAGAGTTCGAGCGTAAATACGGTTCACAAGTCGAGCTTTGGCATAAATTCTTTTTACACTCAATCAAAATTGGCGCATTAGAGGTGTCTTAGTGGCTGTTGTCGATTATCAATTAATTTTAGAGCTTCCCTTTCCACCAACGGTGAACACGTATTGGCGACGTGTTGGGAATAGCACAAAAATTAGCGAAAAAGGGCGTAAGTATTCGCGTGATGTTGCTTGGTTGGTGCGTGGTAAAAAATTTCCAGAAGATAAACGTGCTTGTGTGTTTATTGAAGCATTTATGCCGGACAAAAGAGAGCGTGATCTTGATAATTTATTCAAAGCATTACTTGATTCATTAGTGAAAGCAGGTGTGCTGGTGGACGATAGTATTATTGATGAATTGCGAATTGTAAGACGTAAAGTCGTGAAAAATGGCTTAGTGAAAGTGCATATCGGAGAGTGGAAAGATGACAACTATTAATCGGAGTGATGTTAAAAAAATGCTTAGGAAATGGGGGTATTGGGGGAATGTCCGTTTTGGCACTGAATATCCTTCTGCCGCTCCGCTGATGTATCAACGCAATAAAATTGCATATTGTTCTAGTCGATGTAACGATGCACAAGGAATGATTTTAGATCAATTCGTTTCAAACCTAGCTTGCGTAAATGAAGAATATAGAGAACTGCTGGTGGCGGTTTATGTTTATCAAGTTCCACTTGCTGTTATTTCTAAAGAAAATGATAGAGCGGAAAGAACAATTAGGGATTGGTTAGAAACAGCAGAATTAATTGTACTCGGACAGATCATTCAAAATAGAAAAACAATGGCTACATTAAGTTTTCTTATTGCTTGAAAATTATGCTTGATTTTTGCCGCAAAAAAATCTAGCATACTATATATGGTGGTGTAATTGTAATTACAACACTACATATTGATTTTTACCAACACCCTGTCTAGAAATGGACGGGGTTTTTTATTACTTGAAATAAGGCAAAATGAAACGCTATGCCAGAAAAAACACCTGATATTTGGGCGATGATTTTGGTTTGGTTGCAGTTGAACGCAAACACACTAACAACTGCTGGATCAGCAATTATTGCTGTTATTCTTCGCGCTTTCTTCGTAAGAAAAAAACCAATGATCCGTTACACAGTGCTAGATTCCATGATTTGTGCATTAATAGCAGTTACTGCAGAACCACTTGCTCAACCGTTTTTACAATTTTTCTTTCACGTTGAATCAGAGCGCGCTTCTTATTTCGTCGGTGTGATGATTGGGTTTATTGGAACTGAACGGCTAAGAGAATTTTTGTTTAAATTTATCAATAAAAGGATTGATAAAAATGATTCATATAACCGAAACGACTTTTAATAGAGTTTTTCCTCGCGCAAGACGTGGAATCTATCAAGTTATTGCAGAAAATATTGAAAAAGCGGGTTGTTTAACTAAACAACAACAAGCAATGTTTTTAGCACAATGCGGCCATGAAAGTGCGGGATTTTCTATCTTTACTGAAAATCTAAACTACTCAGAACAAGCGTTATTACGTGTCTTTCGTCGTTACTTTGATGAAATGTCTGCTAAGCAATATGCACGAAAGCCAGAAATGATTGCTAATCGTGTTTATGCTGCGCGAATGGGAAATGGTAGCGAATCAAGCGGCGATGGTTGGCGTTATCGTGGACGTGGCATTATTCAGATAACAGGCAAGAATAATTACACGGCTTTTAAATCTTGGCTTGGTCGAGATATTCAACTTGATGATATTGCGAATAACTTAGATCTTGCGGTAAAAACTGGAGTTTGGTTCTGGATTACTAACGATTTAGCACAGATTAATTCAGTAGAGAAAGCTACTCGCAGAATCAATGGCGGATTAAACGGTTTAGAAGATCGTGTAAATCTGTATAGACGTTTGATGGTGTGATTATGTTCTCGTTCATAAACAAAACATACATTGCGATCATTGCGTTGCTCGGTGCGGTTATTGTCTTTCAATATTATTCAATTGTTAGTCTTGAAGATAAGACAAAACAGCAAGCACAGACGATTAATAGTCAAATCGAATCAATCAAGCAATTGAAAGAGCAGGAAAAAATTAATCAAAAACTAACGCTTGAGATTAGTCGATTGGAATCAGAAGCAAGGAGTAAATCAGATGAAGCTATTGAAAGTATTTCAGAACAAGAAAAAAGTGCTGACGCTTACAATGCTAACGCTCCTCGCGCTGTTGTTGACTTCTTGCGCAAGTAAGCCAGTAGTTCAAGTATGTCCGCATATTCCGGCAGCGTTACTCGCTCATTTGGATAAGACTGGGTTTAATGGCAATACTTATGGTGACGTTTCAAAGTATGCCGTCATTCTTAAACGTGAGCGTGATGTGTGTCTTAATCGCATTGATAAGATTAGAGAGTGGCAGAAAGAAGATTTAAATAAGTGAAATAAAAGGCGTGGCGGAGGAATACCACGCCTTTTTATTAGACGACTGAAAGTTGTAGTTTTTTACCGAGTGCTGATAAAGCACGACTTATTGTGTCGATTTTTGTGCTATGCGAGATATTAGTAATGCGTTGCATTTCCTGTGGTCGAACATTAATTCTTCTTGCTAATTCAGCATTAGAAATATTTTGTTCAACCATCTCATTTAATAAAAGCACTTTAGCAAAAACACTATCTGGTAACTCGATTAATACCTCATCTTGCTCTGGCTCGGTTGGTAATGGCACTTTGCGGAAGTCCTCAAAGTAAAAATCCATTGATGTAACCAAGGCATCTTTTGCCATTGCGACAGCATCGTCGAAGTTATCACCACAAGTTAAGGCTTCAGGTATATCACGAAATGATACAGCATAAAGCCCATTATCTTCTTTATCAAATTTTGCTGGATATAACATAACTCACCTCATTTTAATAAATGCCCCCTTAATTCGAGGGCATTTTTTTATTTTAGACCTAATTGCTTTTTAACTGCTATTTCAGTTCCCTTGGCTATCTCTTTGCTTGGATGTCTTGGGAGAGCTGATTGGTTGCCGTTTAGGTAGAGCTTAATGTGGTTTGAGCCTTCTTTAGTTTCTACCCCTTGAGCTTTCAGCCATCTTAAAAACTCACTTTGTTTCATTGTTCCTCCGTGTTGTTTTAAGATGGTTTCATGATAAACAAAAATGTTTACATTGTCAAGGGAAAATAAGCAAAAATGTTTATTTTTTTATTCGTTACAAAATGTAAAAGGTACTCCTGACGGGATACCCCTTTCCACGGGGTTGGGCGCTCGCGGTTTTTGACAGTTTTTTGATATTTTAGGTGATCCACCACAGTAATGTAATTTATTGTTTTTAATATATTTTTATTTTTTTTGTTGTGGATTTTATTATGAAGGATATGCGCAATGATTGATTTTCTCAGTATTAGCAAAATTGCGTCAATTTCTGGCAAGGATCGACGCACAGTGTCGACTAGGCTTTCTGGTATACAACCGGCAAGAGAGACAATAAATAAAAAAGAATACTCACTTCAACAATTACTCACCTTAATTTTTGAAGATGTGGTGAGTACAGATATAGACGAGATGTCACCAGCAGATCAATTGTCTTATTGGAGTGCTCAATTAAAGAAACTGGAATATAAAAAAAGAAAGGGTGAGCTTTGCGAAGTCTCAAAAACAGCTAGAGAAATTTCAGTCATTATTAAAAGTATGCTGCAACCGCAAGAAACTTTGGCAGACAGAGCTGAAGCGGCTGGAATGCCTATTGAATGGGTGATTTGGTTGCAAAAAGAGGTGGATAAAAATAGGAATGAGTCCGCAGAATTAGCGAGAGGGGATGACATTGATGTATGCGAAAGCGAGTGATATCAGAAAAGACTTAGCGGAAATGATCAAGGCACCAAATCGAATGAAAGTATCTGATGCTGTATCTCAATATATGCGCGTTCCGCTTGGTGGTGGATCGTCTGTAAAGTGGGATAAAGATCGTACTCCGTATGTTATTGAACCAATGGACTGTCTAAATTCTCGAGAATACGATGCGGTCATTTTTGTAGGACCAGCTCGAACTGGTAAAACTATCGGACTAATCGATGGTTGGATCACTTATTCAATTATTTGCGATCCGTCTGACTTCTTACTTGTACAGCTAACGCAAGAAAAAGCGAGTGAACACAGTCGGAAAAGATTAGATCGCACTTTTCGCTGTTCACCTGAAATTGCAAAGCGGTTAAGTCCGCGCAAGAACGATAATAACGTGCATGATAAATATTTTCGCGCTGGCAATCTGTTAAAAATTGGTTGGCCGTCTATCAACGTGCTTTCTTCATCAGACTATAAATACGTTGCACTGACTGATTACGACCGCTGGCCAGAAGATGTGGACGGTGAAGGTGACGGATTTTCTCTAGCTTCCAAGCGGACTACAACTTTTATGTCGTCTGGCATGACACTTGTTGAAAGCTCGCCAGGGAAAGACATCAAAGATGTGAAATATCGTGTTGGTTCAACACACGAAGCACCGCCAACAACTGGAATTCTTAGTTTATATAACCGTGGCGATAGACGTCGCTTTTACTGGCCTTGTCCAAGTTGTAAAGAATACTTCGAGCCAAGTATGGCAAATATGGTTGGCTATCGTGATGATTCTGATGACAATCCTGATTTTGTTAAAGCAAGTGAAAAGGCGAGATTGCAATGTCCGCATTGTCAAAACTTAATTGAGCCATCGCTAAAGCGTGAATTGAATATCAAAGGCGTTTGGCTAAAAGAGGGTCAAACGATAGACAATAAAGGGAAAATCAAAGGAACAGGAAGAAAATCTCGTATAGCTTCTTTTTGGCTTGAAGGTCCGGCTGCTGCATATCAGACTTGGTCGCAGCTCACTTATAAGTTGCTAAATGCAGAAAAAGAATTTGAACTCACTGGAAGTGAAGAAACGCTAAAAGCGGTTATTAATACGGACTGGGGACTGCCCTATCTTCCACGATCTGCACTTGAACAACGACGTGCAGATGAATTGATGGAGCGTAGAGAGGAATGCGAAGAAAATACAGTGCCAGCAAATTGCCGTTTTCTCATTGCAGCAGTGGATGTTCAAGGTGGTAAAAAACGTCGCTTTGTTGTTCAGGTTGTGGGATATGGTGAAAGTGGTGAACGCTGGCTAATCGATCGCTACAACATTTCTTTTACTCGACCAGATAAAAATGGTGAGACAAAGCCTATCGATCCAAGGATTCCTGAAGATTGGGACATTCTCATTTCTGATGTGCTAGAGAAGAAATATCCTCTTGCGTATAACGAAAATCATTTAATGCCAGTTCTAGCAATGGCAGTCGATAGCGGTGGTGAAGAAGGTGTTACTGACAATGCCTATAAATTCTGGCGACGTTGCAGAAGTAATGGAAAATCTAAACAAGTCTATCTAGTTAAAGGTGACTCAACAAAACGCCAAAAATTAATCACTAAAAGTTATCCAGATAACACTGCTCGTTCAGATCGTCGAGCTTCCGCACGTGGAGATGTACCACTCTATTTACTTCAGACTGATTTATTAAAAGATCGTATTAATAACGCACTGGCGAGAGAAACGCCAGGTGCCAACTATATTCACTTTCCAGAATGGATCGGTGAATGGTTTTTTAATGAATTGACGTATGAAGAAAGAGGACCTGACGGGAAATGGCGGAAACCAGGCAAAGGCAACAACGAAGCGTTCGACTTGTTCTGCTATATACACGCAATCGCACTGTTGCGAGGTTATGAGCGTATCAAGTGGGGCGATGAAAAAGACGTGCCGACTTGGGCGAGATTGCCTGAGATTAATTCCGAAGTGATTCGCAATGATCCTATTTATAATGATCCAAGCAGTACGTCTGAAGTTAAAAAACAGTCAAAACCACGCACGAGAAACAAAAGCAGTTTTTCGCTCGGTGTTGATAAACAAAGGGGATGGTTGTGATTTACACAGCAGAAGAACTTAGACAAAAGATAAAGTCTCTTGATGAAAAGATCGACAACGCACAAAGCCAAGTAAGCTTTAACGGAAGATCGGTCAGTTTTCAGATTAGTGAATTATCAAAACAAAGAGATCGTTATCAAGCAATGCTTGACGAATTGTTAGCACAAACGGGCCAACTGTCGAAAAAACACAGAATTAAATATGCGAGATTTGTATGAGATTGATTGAAAAAACTATTGCGTTATTTTCGCCAAGTTGGGCGGCTCAACGTGCTAGATCTCGCTTAGCATTCAACGCTTATGAAGCAGCAATGCCGAACCGAACGCATAAAGCAAAGCGTGAGAAAAGCGGTGCGAATACAAGCGTTAAACAAAGTGCGGTCAGTTTACGTGAACAAGCAAGAGCACTAGATCAAGATCACGACATTGTGATCGGGATTTTAGACAAACTGGAAGAGCGTGTGATTGGTTCAAAAGGCATTCACATTGAACCGCAACCGCTCAACTTAGATGGTGAAGTTAACGAGGAATTAGCGGAACAGATTCGTGCGAAGTGGTCTGAGTGGTCTGTCTCACCAGAGGTGACGGGAATGTTTACTCGTCCAATGCTTGAGCGTTCTTTACTTAGAACGTGGCTGCGTGACGGTGAAGTCTTTCTGCAGTTGGTTCGAGGTAAAGTAAACGGGTTGCAATACAGCACTAAAACGCAGTTCGCACTAGAAGCGTTAGAGCCTGATTTTATTCCAATGAATAACGATCAGTCGCAAAAACTAGTGCAAGGCATTCACCTGAATGCTTGGCGCAGACCAATTGCATATCAAGTTTTTCTCGACAATCCGCAAGAATCTGTCAAAACGTACGGCAAAGTTAAAACTGTTTCTGCAGAGAATATGTTGCACCTCGCTTTACGCAAGAGACTTCATCAAGTGCGTGGCGTATCACTATTGCACGGTGTGATGATTCGACTAGCTGATTTAAAAGACTATGAAGAATCAGAACGTGTTGCAGCAAGAATTGCCGCAGCAATGACGATGTATATTAAAAAAGGTGATGCACAGACGTATGAGCCAGAAGGAATCAACTCAAGCGACAGTGGTTCTGAATATCGAGATTTTGAAATTGCACCAGGTGCGATCATTGACGATCTGAAACCAGGTGAAGATATTGGGTTGATTAATTCAAATCGTCCTAACGTTAACCTTGAGACTTTCAGAAACGGTCAACTAAGAGCGACTGCAGCTGGCACTCGTTCTAGCTACTCAAGCATTGCTAGAGACTACAACGGCACATACTCAAGTCAAAGACAAGAGCTGGTGGAAAGCTTCGAGGGCTATGCAGTATTACAAGATCACTTCGTTGCACACGTATCACGACCGATCTATCGAGAGTGGTTAAAAATGGCGATCTTGTGCGGTGAAATTCAAGTTCCGCCAGAAGTCGACCAAGCAATGCTATTCAATGCGGTCTATTCAGGTCCAGTAATGCCTTGGATCGATCCAATGAAGGAAGCACAAGCGTGGGCTACTCGCATTCGAGGCGGTCTGGCAACCGAAAGCCAAGCTGTAAGAGCGAGCGGGCATAATCCAGCGGAAGTTAAACGCAGACGTGTTGTTGAGGTCGAGGAGAACAGAGAGAAAGGTCTCAAGTTCGATACTGATTTGACGAATACACAAAATTCACAATCACAAGGAAAAGAAAATGAAGAAGAAAAAGACAGCTATGGCACTAACAGTGGCGATGGCGGCAGCAAGCGTTCAGATGAATAACAATACGCAGAGCTGGTTTTCGATCAAAGCTGGTGCAAATGACACAGCCGACATTTCAATTTATGACGAGATCGGTGGCTGGGGAATTAGTGCGAAAGCGTTCGCTAAGCAATTAAAAGATCTCGGAAATGTAAAAAAAATTAATCTGCACATTCACTCACCAGGTGGTTCGGTATTTGATGGAATGGCTATCTTTAACTTGTTGAACAATCATTCTGCTAAAAAAACGGTGTATATCGACGGCTTGGCGGCATCAATTGCGAGCGTGATCGCAATGGTTGGTGATGTTGTCATTATGCCTGAAAACGCAATGATGATGATTCACAAGCCTTGGGGCATTCAAGGTGGTGATGCAGAAGATATGCGCAAGTACGCAGATCTACTCGACAAAATCGAGGAAACATTAATCTCAGCTTATACCAAGAAAACTGGTAAAAGTGCGGAAGAGTTAGCTGAAATGCTAGCAGAAGAAACTTGGCTCAACGGTAAAGAATGCGTTGAGCACGGTTTCGCAGATCAATTTGTCGAGCCTGTAAAGGCGATGGCAACACTTAATTCAAAACGTTTAGAGGAGTTCTCGAATATGCCAAAAGCAGTAAAAGAAATGTTGTTCTCGCCAAAAGCTCAGGCAACACAACAAACACAAGCGCAACCGCAACCGCAACCGCAACCAGCGGTAGTTAATGCTCAACCAGAAAAGGTTGTTGTTGATAATTCTGCTGAAATTAAAGCGCAAGCTGAAAAACGTATCGCAGATATTAAAGCAGTATTTGCACCATTCGCAGGTCATCAAGATCTACTTGTTGAATGCTTGTCTGACTTAAATATCACTGCAGAACAAGCGAAAGACAAGTTGCTTGCTAAACTCGGTGCGAACACTACACCAAGTGCAAATGTGGGTTATGTTGATAACGGTAACATTGTCGGTGATAGCGTTAAAAATTCATTGTTAGCACGTGCTGGCAAGATTCAACTTGAAAAAGACAACGCATATAACGGTATGACGTTGCGTGAATTGGCTCGTGCATCGTTGGCAGATCGTGGCGTGAGTATCAGTGGTATGAATGCGATGAACATTGTTGGGTTGGCGTTCACTCACTCTTCTAGCGACTTCGGTTCGATCTTGTTAGATGTTGCACACAAATCAGTATTAGAAGGCTGGTCTGCTGCAACAGATAACTTCGATAAATTCACAACAAAAGGATCTGTGTCTGACTTCCGAAAACACAATCGCGTTGGTTTAACTGAGTTCGGTCCGCTTCCTGTTGTTGGTGAAGGTGAAGAATATACCTACGGCACAGTTGGTGATAAACAAGTTGCGGTTGCAATTGCAACGTACGGTAAGTTGTTCTCTATCACTCGCCAAGCAATCATCAATGATGATATGCAGATGTTGACACGCATTCCGTTCTTAATGGGTAAAGCTGCTCGTGCAACTGTTGCAAAATTGGTTTACAACATCTTGACTGAGAAAAATCTCAAATGGCAAGACGGTAAAGCATTGTTCAGTGCTGATCGTAAAAACTTGATCACAGGTTCTGGCACTAAAATGGATGTCACAACAATTGATAAAGCAATTCAATTGATGAACGGACACACTGACGGCGACAACCAGCCATTATTAATTGAGCCTGAATTCTTGATTGCACCGACTTCTCTTGCAAGTAAAGCAAAACAAGTTGTTGGCTCAACAAGTGTAGAGGGTACAGACATTAATTCTGGAATTATCAATCCAATTAACAACTTCGCAGAAGTGATTAAATCACAACACTTGCAAGTTGCAGATGCCGTGTCTTGGTTCTTAGTCAACTCTCAAGCAATTGAAGTGAACTACTTAGATGGTGCAGATCAACCGTATATTGAACAGCAAGAAGGCTTCACGGTTGATGGTGTGGTAAGTAAAGTGCGTATCGATGCAGGTGTTGATGTTATTGACCCTCGCGGTATCGTTAAAGTTACGAACCAAGACTAATAAAACTAAATTCCAAGCCGCACTGTAAAAAGTGCGGTTTATTTTTTATCAAAATAGGATTAAAAAACTATGGCTAAAAATTATATTCAAGACGGTAACACAATCCGCTTTACGGCTAAGAAAGCGGTTAAAAGCGGTGATGTTGTTGTTGTAGGTGAAATGGTTGGCGTTGCAATCACTGATGTTGAGAACACGTCGCAAGGTGTGTTGAGTACAACTGGCGTTTTCACTGTAAAAGCAAAACAAGCTGATGATATTAAACAAGGTGCAGTGCTTTATTGGGATGATGGTGCTGGCGAAGCAACCATCACTAAAGGATCTAACAAGGTGCTTGGTAAGGCTTGGAATGAGTCGGGCACATCATCTGCAGAAGTTGATGTGAAGATTAATGTCTAGTCTATTTGATCAAGCGTTGGCATTAGCTGATCAGGCAATTAAAAAGACAATGATGTCAACGTACTTTATCAACGATGAAGAATATCAAGCTGTCTATGACGAATCGCCAAAAGAGTTCGAGCCAATGAGCGGTGTCTTGCGCACGCTCACGCTATATCAAGATCAAGGTTATCAACCGAGAAGAAATGATGTTGTGACAATTGGTGATGATGAGTTCTTAGTTACGAGCTTTACGTTAAATGACGGCTTGATTATTCTTCAATTGGAGGAGAATGCGAAATACTAATGGCTTTTGAAGATGACATTAAACAAGCGCAAAAAAAGCTTGAAAATCTGAATAAAAAAGCAGTGCCGAAAGCGACAGCAAGGGCTATTAATAAAGTCGGCTCAAAAGTGATGGTGCGCAGTATTGCTACTGCTGCGAAAGAAGCAGATGTGCCGAAAAAGTTAATTAAAGGACGGGCAAAGCTTGAAAAAGCCAAGCCATCTCGTTTGTCTGCGTACATTAAAGTTAACCGTGGCAACCTCCCCGCTATTCGAATTGTGGCGGGGAAAGGCAGTCCGTTTTTAACACGCGGTAAGCGACGCGGACAATTAAAAGTCGGTAAACGCTTTTATGAGCGCGCTTTTATTCAGAAATTAGCGAATGGTCGCGTTCATGTTTTGCAACGTAAAGGAAAAGCGCGCTATCCGATCGATGTTGTCAAAATTCCTTTAGTTAAGCCGCTCACTGAAGCTTTCGAGAGCGAAGTAAAAAAAGCACTCGAATCAGAAATGCCGAAAGAGATGAAAGCGGCACTGGAACATCAAATTAAACTTGTGGTGAAGAATAAATGAAAATTCATACAGAGATCAGAAAGAAACTTGTTGCTGACATCTCAAAGCGTTTCAAGAGAGTGAAAGAAGTGATCAATGGTAAACCGTCGTTTGTTGACATTGAAAACAACTCACCGGTGGTGGCGGTATTTATCAGTAACGTAACACCAACAGGTTATCTTGATGAAACAAACAGTGGGATTTTACACATCTATTTGATGATGAAATCCGCTGCGCGTGAAGACAGTCTTGATAAGTTAGCACAAGAAATTCTCGATTCAAATATTGTTGAATCTTCATTATCTAGTCTAACTGAAAGCGTGGTTTTCTCGTCTTTTGACTACGATCAAGATGAAGAAAGCGGAACGTGGATCGCGGCTGATATTCAATTCACTATTACTTACACATTCGGAGATCAAGAATGAGTACAAATAAAAAAATCACACCGATGAAAGGTGCTGGCACACTATTCTATCGTTTGAAAAACGAAAAAGAAGCAACTGTAGTTGTGAGCGGTGTGTTGCAAGTTAACGAAGTAAAAAAAGACGCTAACTGGGATCGTATTGCCAAGATCAAGGAGTTACAACCTGGCGAAATCACAGCGGAAAGTTATGAAGATAACTATTTAGATGACGCAAACGCAGAATGGAAAGGTACATCACAAGGTGCAAAGTCCGCCGGTGAAACATCAATCACACTTGCGTGGTTGCCGGGCGATACTGCACAACAAGCGATTGTTGGCGACTTCGATTCAGGCAAGAAAACCTATTACATGGTGAAATATCCAAATGGTACGCGAGATGTTTATTATGCATGGGTATCGTCACTAGGTAAGACTGTGCCGCAAAACGAAACAATGACACGCACGATCAAGTTAACAAACGTCGGCAAACCGTCATTAGCAGAAAACAACAACGCTGGGGATGAATAATCATGTTGAAGAAAGTTGAGTTCACACTAAACGGTACTGCAATTCAATTATCTGCGATCTCTGCACTAGACTATCTCAATTATGTTGAGTACATGAACGAGTTAGAAAAGCCTGAAAGCTTCGCAGAAGCGGACACAGAAAAAGAATTAAATCGCAAGCTGAATCAAGCGAACAAGTTAAATCTATTGGTTAATACTCGCTTGATTGCTATCTCGATGTCTTATGCAGAAAAAGAAAAGACAGTGGATGAAATCCAAGATCATCTACTGAATAACTTCACACACACAGACATTCTAACTTTACTTGATAAAGTACAAGATGTTTGTGAATTTCCGAAAGTCGAAAAATCGGAAGATGACGAAGTGGAAAGTGGTGAACCAAAAAACGCTTAGAGGCTGAACTCAACTTTATTCTGAAGTTAGCGCACGAATTTAAGCGACCAGACTTTAAAAGAATGCTCCGAGAGATGTCTGTCTCGGAGTATTTTTTTTGGTGTAAATACTTCGGAAAAAGACCATTTATGTTAGAGATGATCGACTATGCGCAGTCGTCGATCGTGAGTTCAGCTTATAACGTTGCTGCGGGTAAAACTATTTCAAGTGCACAAGACTTTTCTGTGTTAAATCATGTTGTTAGAAATAGCGAAATGACAGATGTACAAATTGAAGATGCAAGCGGCGCAACTGCAGGAGTATTGAGAATTGAATCAGATTAGCAATTTAAAAATCAAGTTGACTGCTGAAACAGCAAAATTCACAGAAGAAATCAACAAAGCGAAAGGCGCTCTTGGTGGTTTATCTAAAGCCAAGAGCGGTGTTGATATCGCTAAATTTGCACTAAAAGGCCTCGCAGTTACGGCTGGTGTTGTTGCAACAGCATTTGCCGCTGCTTCTGCAGTCGCAATGCAAGGTGTGAATATCTACGCTGAGACAGAAAGATACCTTGCTCGAACTGAAGCACAATTAAAAGCAACAGGTGCGGCAGTTGGCTTTACTTCTGATGAAATGGATCGTTTTGCTAGGAGCGTTGCAATGAATACGCTTGCCAGCACTGACGGCATTCGTAATGCGATGTCTGTATTGATGACATTCAGAAGTGTGACGGGTGATATCTTCAAAGAAACAATCAAGCTATCGCAAGATATGGCTGAAGTGTTTAAAACAGATGTCGCAAGCGAAGCTAGAAATCTTGGTAGAGCGTTAGAAAATCCAGCAGAAGCAGTATCAATTTTAAAAAGAAAAGGGATTGAGCTTTCAGACAGTCAACAAGAGTTAATTAAAAAATTCGTTGCAACTGGCGATAAAGCGAAAGCGCAAGAATTGATCTTGCACGAATTACAAAAACGTGTTGGCGGAGCTGGTGAAGCGGCTGCGAATGACACTGTTGCTGGCGCACTTGATACACTTGGACAAGTCACTGACGAATTAAAAGAAGAATTCGCACGTGCGACAGGTGCGACAGATATTTTTAAAAAATCGATCAACGGACTTGCTCGAGCGTTCTTGTGGCTAACACAAGCTATGCGTGGTCCTGATGCCAAGGTTCACATTGAAAACTTATCTAAACAAGTTGATATTCTTGAGAAAAGTAAGAAAAGTTTAGAAGAAAAAATCAAAGCTAACGGCGGTGATGACGGCTTAC